>NZ_DBNGVP010000065.1:0-29156 GCF_057119385.1 Archangium sp.
CACCGGCCGCGTGAGCTGGAGGAACTTGCCCACGGCACGCGTGGAGACGGCACGCACCAGTGCGCCCAGCGTGCGGCGCGACAGGCAGCGGCGTCCGCCGCCAGTGAGCAAGGCGAAGCCCACGTCGCTGAGCGAGTCGAAGTGGAAGATGCGCTGGACGCCCAGCAGGGCCTTGAAGAAGAGCGACAGGACGAGGCGGCCCCCCTGGTGCGCGCCCACACGGCCAAAACAAGAGGTGGCCACGCGGTAGAGCCGCACCGCCTCCTGCATCAGTGCGAAGGCGCCTCCGTGGGCCGTGCGGCCGAGAAAAGGGGGGTGCCCACGACGGCTTCCACACGCAAGCAACCCAGCCCATAACGCTCCAGGAAACGGCGCAGGGTGTGCCGCTCCAGGGTGACGCCGAAGCTCTTGTGGATGAAGCCCAGCAGCTCCGCCACAGAGCAGCGCTTGTGCTCGGAGAGGAACTTCGCCACCAGCCCCACGTGCTCCGGACGGAGCTTGGGCGGAGCGTGGCCCCGTCTGGCCTTGCGCAGTCGTCGCCAGAATTCGCGCGGAGGATACTGGCGTCCCTTGCGCACGGCCCGGTCGCTGGTGCCCACCACCGCGCCGATGACCGTCGAGCTCAAGCCCATGCCACAGTGCGCCAGCAGGTAGGCCACCATGCGACGCAGCGCCGCCAGTCCTCCCACGAAACCCAGGAACATCAGCGCGGCCACTACCACCGCACGCTGGTCCGAGTCGAGCAGGGCCAGATTGACGCCGCTGGAGGCTGACCACTGCGCAAGACGCTGTTGACGCTCCGCTTCCCCGAGGACCGCTGGACTCTCCATGGGCGCACCCTCACCTTTGGCTCCACCTCCTGGGTCAACACCCGGACGTGACTTCTCGAACCAGGCGATTGGGCAGTCGCTTCCTGTCTGCTCCGGTAGGGGCTCCTGCACGACCTCTCAAGTCACAGAGGCCGTCCAGTCTCTCTCTTCCTGCCTGCTCGGAGGCGGGGCCGCAGCCGAGCACCAGCGCTTGCCCCACCCCCTCCGGTCAGCGGAAATCTGCAAGTTACCCGTCCCCGCCTCATTCGGCGTTTGGTGCTAGCGGTTGTAGTGACGTGTTTTTCATGCCCGTTGAGCAGAGCTTCCTCTAAACCCGTCTTCCGCTAGATCATAACGCCTGCTGCGTGCCCAAATCGGCGGTCACCTGCGATATCATCAACTACCGATACGACCTGAACGCTCAGAGCATAGAAGAAACGTAGTGCGACTTCCGAATCGTTTTTGTTCCTGATTTATGGCGATCCTCATCCCCAATCTGGAAGCAGCCAAAGCCGCTAAACAGAAGCCGACTGAAGGCGAGGTGTTTCTGCTGGAGTTCCTAGCGAGCGATTTTGGCGACCATGTCGAAGTATATTTCCAGCCCTGCTTCAATGGGGACCGCCCAGATATAGTGCTGATGTCTCCGAAGGCGGGGGTCATCATCATTGAAGTCAAGGACTGGAATCTGGATCTCTACAGCGTTGATGAAAAAAATAAATGGGCGGTCAATCTTCCATCAGGGCCGCAACGGGTGAAATCCCCTTTCACTCAAGTTTTCGCCTACAAGAAGAACTTCTTTGACGTTCACGTCAATGGTCTGCTGGAGAAAAGCCTCAAGAATGACGCCTTCTTCAAGATGATCAAGACCTATGTGTATTTTCATCACGGAAGCAAGGCAGCGATAGAGCGACTGTATCAGCCTCACCTGGATAGGCTTCGTGAAGAGTCGCGCGAGAACGAGGACGCCTTCAGGCAAAAGCAAATAGACTTCGACCGTTACGAGAGAAGGCGCGAAGGGATCAACCGAGCAAAACGCAAATTTGAACGGGACATGTCCCTGTCGCTGCACAAGGACCACCGCACGAAAATAAGCTTTCCCATCACGGCGAAGGAAAGCGTTTTCGATGAGTTCGTCTACAACGAGCTCAAGCGGCTGCTCAACCCGCCCTACCACTATGCTTCGGAAGGCAAGCCGCCCAACTACACCGACAAGCAAACCAAGCTGATCCAAAGTGCCGCCAAGGCACGTGCCAAGATTTGTGGCCTCGCTGGGTCAGGCAAAACCGTTGTTCTTGCAGGTAGAGCCGTCAATGCTCACAAGCGGCACGGTGGAAGGGTGTTGGTACTGACCTTCAATATCACGCTGGGTAGCTACATCCGCGACAAGATCAGTGCTGTCAGAGAGGACTTCCCCTGGTCCGCTTTTGACATCAGCAACTACCACAGGTTCATCACCACCGCACTGAACAACTCTGGCATTGAGATTGAAATTCCCGAATCGCTTCAGTATGACGGCACAGATTCCGCTGTTGCGCGAAGAATCGCTGTAGAGCGAGATCACTACCTGGAATCGACCTATTACGGCAATCAAACCGTATTCGAAGGCGAAGAAATCAAGACCGTCTACGACACGATTCTGATTGATGAAATTCAGGATTACAAGCCCGAGTGGATCAAGATAATTCGCTCCTACTTCCTTGCGGAAGACGGTGAAATGCTTCTCTTCGGTGATGAGAAGCAGAACATCTACAAGCGTGCGTTGGACGGTGAACGTCGCTCAAAAATTGTGGAAGGCTTTGGCTCATGGGTGAAGCTCACGAAAAGCTTCCGCTACACAGCTGAGTCCCCGATCATTCCCTTGGTAGATGCCTTTCAGAAGAACTTCCTTCTTGAGAGTTACGAACTGGATTCTGATGAATCATTCCAGTTAAGCCTCACGAGCGTTGGCGTTCAAGCCTACAACACCTTTGACCGAAGAAACCTGCCGCTGCTTGCCGCGCATATCATTGAAATAGCCAAGCATCACAAGATTCATCCCAATGATATTTCAATCATTTCTTCGCAAGAAATCGTTCTACGAGAACTGGATCATGTTTTGCGAACCTCTGACGCGCACAAGGAGCGCACCTTGTGTGCCTTCCCTTCGCTTGAGGTGACACAGCATCCAAAATACTCCAAGAAGTATCAGGAAATCAGCGCAGCGAAGAAGAAAGGCTTCAACCTCAACAGCGGCGTGATGAAGCTGAGCTCCACGCATAGCTTCAAGGGTTTTGAATCCCCTTTCATTTTTTTGCTGGTGAATTCGAAGGATAGTCCCGAAATGGTGTTCACCGGCCTCACCCGCGCCAAGGAGAACTTGGTGATATTCCTGGAAGGAGAGAGCCCCTATTTCGAATTCTTCAGCAAGCACCTTAGCAAGCTTGAAGTGAACCATGCTGGCGTATAGGCGGGATAGAGGGCATGTTGAGGGTGAGGGCTGGAGCGGAGGGGCCGAGGAGGGCCGGGGACGGGGGCCGCCCGAGCAGTGCGCCAGGCGGGGGGAGAAGCCGCGCAGCCCCTTGGGGAACACGCCTGCCCAGGCCACCCTCCCAGGAGGGAGACGACAGGGGGCCTGTGGGCAGCCTTCGCCGGTATGCCCACCCGCGTTCCTCCATCTGCCCCTCCCCAGCCACACCTCGCCAGGGCACACGCTACCGTTCGCCTTCCACGAGCCTCCATGGAGCCCCTGCCTGCTTGTGGGGTTCGGGGCCTACGAGAGCAGGAGGCGCAGGAGGGTCGCAGCCCGCGCCGGATTGCCCCTTTCCAGCGCCTCCAGAGCCGCCGCGACGTGCCTTGCTACATTGCTACAGCAGACCCGCGTTGGAGCGTCCTCAACACAGCTCGGCGTGGGGCAGGGGGCGGCGTAACCGGCCGGAAGTCCTACGGAAACCGCTCTCGACCGCGCTGGAGCGCTCTCACCGGAAGCCTGTAGCGGCGGGTTCGATTCCCGCCGCCTCCACTGGAAGTAGCAAGGCCCCGGCCGCCATCAGGCGAGCCGGGGTTTTCTTTTTCCGCCGAAGCCGCCAGTGGGCTTGCCCCGGTTACGTGGACAGTTTTCTGCAGCGCGAGGGCCTGCTCGGCATCAGCCGCCGCCTCCTCTACAGCAAGCTGGAGGAGTACGGGCTCTGGTGCAGTAGCGCCTGTCGGCTGGGCTGCCGGGATGTCCAGGCCCGTGCTCCTCGGAACGCCTGACCCTGTCCATATTACAGGCATGGGCCAGACACCGCGTCACCTTCGTGGATTCCTGCTGCTCGGCCTGGGGCTGCTGATGAGCCTGGCCACACCGGCCTGGGCCGTGGAGACGCTCTTCCTGGAGGGCAACGCCTCCCGGAAACTCCAGGTGAATACGCCCCAGGGCCAGCTCCTCGGTGAGGGCCTCATCACCACTCGGCTCGAGGGAGAGCGGCTCCATGTCCTGCTCACCTACCGCTACGCGGATGGACTGCGCATCGAGGAGTCCGCCGTCCTCCAACTCCAGCCGGAACTCATCCAGGAGCGGTGGACGTGGCGCGAGCACAAGGGAGGCCGGACGACGCGCCAGTTCGCCATGGACTTCGGCACCGGGCGCGCCATGGGCCTCACCCGCGAGGACGGCAAGACGCGCCGGTACAGCGAGCAGTTGAAGGTGGAGCCGGGCCGCACCTTCGGCGGAGTCGGTTTCGTCCTGGCGGCGAAGAACCTGCTGCCCCGGTTGCGACAAGGGGAGGACGTGCAACTGCAGGCCATCGCCTTCACCCCCAAGCCCCGCGGGGCGAAGGTGAAGCTGTCCCGAGAGGGCAGCGCGTCCGTGGCCCTCGGCGAGAGGACGCTCACCGCGGACCGGGTGGTCATCCATCCGGAGATCGGCCTCGCGGCCCTGGTGGTGAAGGCCCCTGACACCTCGCTCTACTTCGTCGGCGCCGAGCCCCCGGTGATGGTGGGGGTACTGGGTCCGCGGCTCGAACCGGGAGACCCCGTGGTGCGAACCCTGGTCCTTCCGCCACGGCGTGCTCCGGCGGCACGACAGGCGCCCCCGCTGCAACGCTGAGGCTCGGTGGACCAGAAGCTGGTGGGGCACGTTCAGGCCCAGACGCTCGTGCCCGACTCGGGGGGGGGGCGTGGAGCGCTCGCCGGGTCCCTCGCCCTACCCGGGATGACGGGGGCTCGTTGAGCTCCGGGATGCCCTCGAATGGGGGTCCTTTTCAACTACGCGACCATGCCCTGGTCATCGGAGGGCGGGGGCTGTCATGAAGGCAGCACGCGGTATCGCCCTCCGGGGTTGGAGCAGGCAATGACTCCTGGCTCCCATGCCACGCGCATCGCATCATCCCGGTTTGGGGCTCCGACGATGGGCCCTCGGACCCGACCGCACCTCGGAGGAGTCGTCCGCTATGTCCATCCGCTCGCTCCATGGCTCGCGCCTCGCCCTGACCGTCGGGCTCACGCTCCTGGCGGGTCTCGCCCTGGCGCAGGACACCGAGAGCCCGAAGCGCTTCGAAATGACACCCAACCTGGTCTTGTGGATGTACGGCCTGGGCATCGGCGCCATCTCCGTCGCGTGGGTGGCCATTGTCTGGCTGTTCGCCCACAAGGACGCCCTGAGCGACCTGCTCGATCTCGTGAAGCGGGGGCCGCTCATCAAGTTCGTCACGGTCACGTACATCATCATCGTCATCGTGACCCTCAGCCTGGTGGGGCAATTGGAGAGCTCGCATGTCTCGACACTGCTCGGGGCCATCGCCGGGTACGTGCTGGGAGACCACGGGCGGGAGGACAGGCGTCCCGAGCATGTGGGCCCCGAGCCGCTGCCCTCCCCACCCAGGCCCCCGACCTCCCCGGGAAAACAACCCGGCGCGTCTCCCTCCCCACCCGAACCGCAGCAGGCATCGGAGGGGCCGCAGCCGCCCTCGGAGTTCCACTCATGAGCAGACCCTTGAAGTGGCTCATCCGGAACAAGCTCCATGTGGCCGCCTGTTCGCTCGCGGCGACCTGGGGCTGGGGACGCATGATGGGCACGCCCATCCTGGCGGTGGACCTGCTCGTGGTTCCGGTGCTGGTGCTCAGCATCTACCAGTGGAACAGGCTCACCGATGTCCGCGAGGACGCGGTGAACTGTCCGGACGAGCTCGCCGCGGCCGAACAGGCCCGGGGGCGCATCCGGGTGTTCTGCCTTCTCGGAGCACTCCTCGCGCTCGGGGGCGCCCTGCTCGTGGGGCGCGCGGCCGGTGCCCTCGTGGTGTTGAGCGGATTGCTGCTCGGCTGGCTGTATGGATTCCGCTCGGGAGCGGAGAGCTTCGGCCTGAAGCGCCTGTTCGGCATCAAGAACGTGAGCAGCGCATTCGGATGGACGCTGGTGACCGTCCTCTACCCCGGGCTGCACTCCGGTGTCGGCCTCCGAGCGGCATTCTGGCTCGCCGCCGCCTGCATGTTCCTGGCGGTCTGGACGGTGGAGGTCCTCTGGGACATCCGCGATGTCCGTGGCGACACCGTGGCAGGTGTCCCCTCGTTCCCGGTCGTGCTGGGCGTGCCGGCGACGAAACGCCTTGCCCTGGCGGGCAACCTGCTGATCGTGGTGCTCGTCGGGACGGCGGTCATGACGCGGGCGCTGCCCGGCATCTGGGCCCTCATCCTCGTCAACCCGTTGCTCACCTGTGTGTGGCTGCGGCTCGACAGCGAGGCCGCGCGCGGCTGGTCCCACCTCCTCGTGCTCATGCAGACGCTGTTGCTCTTCGGGCTTGGCGTGCTCTCCGGTTGAGCGCGGCCTGGCATTGGGGATGCCAGGCGACGTAGCAACTCCAACCCGGTGAAGAGCAATTCGAGGGCTCATCCAGGGCAGCCTTCACGTCCGCCAGGGAGCGGGTGTCCCCCCTCGCCGGTGGTTCGAAACCCGAAACCCCAGCGGCTTCTGGCCTTGGTGTTTTCGGGCTCCGACGACCCCGGGGAACTGGACGCACTCTCCGGGTCTCGTCGCTTCAGCGGGTGAATTCTTCTCTCCGAATGAGCCCATCGTCGGGCACTTCGTAATCGTCACCCTTGCTGCCCAGGTAGATGTGCGCCTTCGGCGTCAGACCGGCCGGGGCGTCGAATGTCCCCGCGCAGATCGACATCTTCGGCGCGCCCTCCTCCAACACCGCGGGGGATGGCTACCGCTCTCGCTTGACCACGCTGGTGGCAGTCACGGTGTTCTTTTCTTTATTCACATAATCACAAACGAGCAACTCTGGATTTGATTGACATGCTTCAGCCACTTGCTTCACTAATCGTGGTGGCGGCGCATTCGTCGCCATGGCTGTCCCCCCAAATCCTCATCTCGATTTCTCATGAACCGAATCTTCCTTGCCGCATCACTCGCGCTGCTCCCCTTTGCGTTTGCCTGCCAGCCGGAACTCGATGTCTCCAGCGAGCAGGAGGCGACGGTCCCGTCCACCGCGCGGAGCCCGGAGGGAACCCTCACGCTGGAGAAGAAGAGCGGCACCTCCATCGATGCCAACCACAACGCGTTGTCCTCGGGAGACCTGAGCGTCACGGGGTTGACCGGGGTGCCCTTCGCCAGCATGGAGGCGGTCGAAACCGTGCGGTATGAAGACACCTGGTACGTCCACGTGGAGACGGCCTACTACGTCACCTTCTGGGCCGATCGCGCCCGCACCAGCCCCATCAATCTGGGCGCCGCCATCCAGCTGAACTACCTCTCCACGTACTACAACTACATGTACAACACCTCGATGCAGAGCAACCTCAGCACCACGCTCCAGCCTGGCAGTCACAGCTATTACATTGGAAGTGGCACCTATGAGTGCGACTACAATGCGAATGGCACGCCCGACCATCGTTGCGATGAGACCTGGTATTCCCTCAGGACTGGCGTCGGCTATGACGCGAGCTATTGAGCGCTAACGGCTCATGAAGCGATGGGGCACCCCGAGAACCCGCTCGGGGTGCTCCAGGTGTGGGAACGCGATGCTTTTTTAGCATCTCCCGGCGCGGAGCCCGTGTGGCACCGTGAATGTCCCATGCCTCCGCGCCCCTTCCGTATCGATGTGTCCCCGGACGTCCTCACCGACCTGCACCGCCGGCTCGACGCCACCCGCTTTCCCGAGCCGCTGCCCGGCGCCCCGTGGGAACGCGGCGCCGACGTCTCCCATGTTCGTGAGCTGTGCGCGTACTGGCGTCACTCGTACGACTGGCGCCGGCACGAGGCCGGGCTCAACCGCTACCCCCAATTCCTGTGCGAGGTGGACGGCGTCGAGCTCCACTTCTGGCATGTCCGGGGCAAGGGGCCCGCGCCCCTGCCGCTGCTGCTGACGCACGGGTGGCCCGGCTCCAACCACGACTTCCACCACCTCATCGGCCCGCTGACGGATCCCGCCGCGCACGGGGGAGACGTGGCGGATGCGTTCGACGTGGTCATCCCCGCCTTGCCCGGCTACGGATTCAGCGGCAAGCCGCGCGAGCCGGGGTGGAGTGCCACGCGCGTCGCGGCCGCATTCGGCCGGCTCATGGTCGAGCACCTTGGCTACGCCCGCTATGGCGCACAGGGAGGAGACTGGGGAGGCATCGTCACGACGATGCTCGGGGTGGAGCATCCCGGGCACCTGGTGGGCATCCACCTCAACATGGCCTTCGCGGGGCCGCCGCCGGGAGAGGAGCAGAGCGAGCTGGCGCGCGAGCATGGCCAGAAGCTGGCGGCGCTCATGGCGAAGGAGGGGGGCTACTTCGCGGTGCAGAGCACCAAGCCCATGTCCCTGGCCATCGGGCAGAGCGACTCGCCGGCGGGACTCGCGGCGTGGTTCGTCGAGAAGTTCCAGACCTGGAGCGACATCCGTTCCAGGGACTGGCTGCTGACCAACCTGATGCTCTACTGGGTGACCAACAGCGCCGCCAGCGCGGCCAACCTGTATTACGAGACCCATGGAATGGGGCTCCTGGACCAGAGCAGTCCGGTGCGCGTGCCCACGGCGGTGGCGGTCTTCCCCAAGGAACTCCCCATGCCTCCCCGGCGCTGGCTGGAGGCCCGGTACAACCTGCGGCGCTACACGCGGATGGCCCGAGGCAGCCACTTCGCCGCCGTCGACGCGCCCGACCTGCTCCTCGAGGACGTGCGCGCATTCTTCCGGGAGCTCCGCTAGACGGGGTCCCAGCCCTCCTGCGGGCTACTCGGCCTTGCCCTTCGCCTCCTGCTCCAGCCTCGCGGTGAGCCCCCGGTCCGCCCGGTCCGCGTACGCGCGGCACGCACCCGGGTCGATGAAGGCCTGCCGCCCCTCGCGCTCGCTCCGGGCCCGCAGCTCGAAGACGCGGCCAGCCTCCGGGTGGGTGGGGATCATCACGTCACAGGGCAGGGTGCGGACCTTCTCGATGCTGCCGCGGAACTGTTGCACGCGGGCGGCGTCGGCGCCGTAGCGGAAGCCCGGTGCGGACACGGCCGTGAGGCTCTCGGCGTACACCACGTTCACACAGCGCTCCCCCTCGCAGCCGCGCCACGTCCACGTCGTCGCTCCAGGGGTGTGCCCCGGCGTGTGGTGCGCGGTGACGACGACCTTGCCGAGCGTCACCGTCCCGCCGTCGGCCACCGTCACCACGTCCCGCACGGCCGGGTAGCGCATGGCGGCTCCGAAGCCCGCCTGGGGGTCATCCGGGGTGGTCGACCCGATGCGCAGCTCCTTGGCTCCGGCCGGGCTCGCCGCCACCTTGGCGCCGCTCATCCGCTGGAGCGCCGCGATGCCCCCGGCATGGTCGAAGTGCGCGTGCGAGTTGAGGATCCACTTCACGTCGCGCAAGGTGAAGCCCAGGGCGCGCACGCCCTCCGCGATGCGCTCCGCGGACTGGGGCAGCGCGCCGTCGACGAGGATGAGGCCCTCTCCGCTGTCGATGAGGACCGACGACAGTCCCGTGACGCCGACGTAGTACGTGTTCCCGTACACGCGGAATGGCGCCTGCGGCCGGTTCCACTCCGCGCAGTCGTGGCAGTCGATGGGCGCGGTGTCGGGCGGGACGGTGGGGGCTGCGGCGGTGACGAGCGGGACGAGCAAGGCGAGCAGTCGCATCGGGGTTGGCTCCAAAAGGGCAGGGAGCGTCCGCCCCTGTGCAAGGCGCTTGCCGCGAGCTCCAGGCCGTCCGCCCGGATGTCTTCGGCCCGAGGTCGCAGCGGGCCCGTGTGCCGGACACCACACAGCGCTTCCACTCGACCGCACCCGGCGCGGCTTCGTGGACGCGGCGGTGGCCTCCTTCTGTGGGCTCGAGGGGGCAGCGATCGAACAGGACGTCTCGTGCGTTCTCCTCGTCCTCGAGCAGCTCCATCGAGCGACGAAGCTGTTCGAGGTAGTCCTCCAGGCACGGTGGAGAAGCGAACTCGTGGCCTTCTTCTTCGAGCTGGTGGTACGGCTCGTCGACGACCCGATACTCCGCGAGCCGTTCCGCGAGCTCTTCGATGAGCGTCGACTTTCCCACCCGGTGCGTGCCCGTCACTGCGATGCGCATGCGTGTGTGTACCGCGGATTCGAGAAGTCGTTGAACAACGAGCGGGCCTCGAAGGCGCAGGCGGGTCACGGCACAAGGCGATGTGACCCGAGGCCTTCCGCCTGTCATGCGGTGCGCGGTATCCTCCCTGGCCGGACGAGAATGAGGGGGTCCACGCCTCGGGCGATGGAGGAACCGTTCCATGAGCCGTTCGCCGCAGCAGACGTTCTTCGACTTGACGTGTGCGCTGGTCGAATCACGAAGCCTCGCGCAGTTCCAGGAGCGCACGGAGCCGCTTCTGGCGAAGCTCTTTCAAGCGGACCATGTGGCGTTCTGCCGGATGCATCCGGATCTGCCCACGGGGTTCGAATGGAGGGCGAGCACGACGGGGCATTTCCTCCAGAGCTATTACCAATGGTTCCGGGACGATTTCGTCTTCCGTTGGCTCTCGCGACGTCCCAACACCGCCTGGAGCGACACGGAAATGCTTCGGGGTCAGAAGGTCACGGAGACGGAGACGTATCGGCGCAGCCGGGCGTCGGACCTGAATTTGCGGCACGTCCTCGCGGCCTTGCTGGCTCCCGCGCAACAGGTGGGCAGTGGTGCGGTCGCGCTATACAGCGAGCGAAACAGGGCCTTCTCGCCGGAGATGCGGCGCTTGTTGCAAAGGCTCACCCCCGCCTTGTCCGGGGCGTTCCAGAACTTCTCGCGATTCGAGGCGCTGTCCGCTCACAGCCAACTCCTGGAGGAGCTGCTTCGCCAGGAGGGGGCCCATGCCATCGTGCTGGATGGCCAGCGGCGGGAGTTCTACCGGACGGAAGCTGCCACGTCGGTGCTGCAGCGCTGGTTCCCCTCGCGCTCCGACCGGGACGACGGGGGAATCCCTCGGGCCTGGCGGGAGCGGATGGACACGTTCATGGCGGGGAGCGTCCTTGTCTCTCCCACGTCGCTCGCGTGGCGGGAGGCGCGGGGGATGAGTGCCTTGGAGGTGTGCTTCACCCGGCTGCCTCTCATCGAGGGCCGCGAGCGGTGGGAGTTACGGCTGAAGGAGGTCCATGCGATCCCCGAGAAGTGGCGGCGGCTCCTGTCAGCCAGACTGTTCGAGGTGGCAGCTCTCATCGTTCAGGGCCTGGCGTACAAAGAGATCGCCAGCAAGCTCCGTATCTCCGAGAACACGGCGAAGGAATACGTCCAGTTGGTCTACGAGAAATTGAAGGTGTCTGGCCGGGCCGGGCTCATCAACCTGGCCCGGCGTTCCTGAGGCGCTTCGGCGCCCTCGTGCGCACGAAGACAGGACGTTCCCCTCAAGAGGGGTGCGCCGAGTTGCCGCGTGCCTCCTCCGCGAAGAGGCCCAGGTAGAGGACACGGGTGGTGCGCGCGGACAGCAACAGCGCGGCCTGCTCCTCCCGGTCCGTCAGGGCGCTCAGCAGCGACGTCAGCTCCTCCACGTGCTTCTCATCCGCGGTGCCGTGCGCCTTCAGGAAGGTGACGGCCTTGCGGATGTTGGGGATGGTGTTGGCCGCGAGCATCCGCTCCACCGACTGGCTGGCGCGGTGCACGGACAGGTACTCCAGCACATAGGCCGTGCCGAGGAACGCCTCGGGCCGGCCGCAGCGCGAGGTGAAGCGGTTCCAGGCGACATAGGCGGTGACCGCGGGGTTGGGCAGCTGCCGCTCGACGCGCTCGGCCGGCCAGCCCAGGTTCTTCAGGTCCGCCAGCAGCCAGCGCTCATGCCCGCGCTCCTCGTCGGACTTCTGCAGGAGCAGGTCTCCCAGCCGGGAGTGCAGGCCCAGGCGCTTCATGCGCCGGCCCGCCTCGGCCAGCAGCGGCGTGGTCCACCGCGCGTAGTGGTACGTCTGGAGCAGGTAGTGGACGTAGCCGTCCTTGTCGACGCTGCCGTCGAAGAGCCGCCGGGCCTCGGGGTGCGTGTCCAGTTCCTCAAGCAGCGTGCGCGCCTCCTGCTCCAGGGTGGTGAGCCAGTTCGTCATGACAGGGGTTTCGGTGTGCGCGTTCATGGACGTCTCCTGTTCGGGCCCCGGGATGGGGACCGTGGGTGTCGAGGTGAAGTGGGAGGGAAGGGTGATTCGGGCGCGAGTGGCCCGGTTCAGTTGCGGGAAGTGCGGACGGTCATCCTGCCGAACAACTCCCGCGTGCTGGGGACATCATGGAGCGCCGCGATGAGTGGCAGGGAGAAGCGGCGGAAGCCCGCGTCGTAGAGGGGCTCGGCGATGAAACGCGCCCCCATCTTGCCGGAGAAGAGCGACAGCACCCGGGGCAGGCGCAGACCTTCGAACCGTCCCTGGCGAGCGCGCTCCCGCTCCTCGGGGGTGTAGAGGGGCGCGGCCGGCGCCTCCGGGGACCTGGGGTAGGCGAGCGTCCGCGCACGCCACCGGGTGCTCATCAGGCCCTGGTGGTTCGCCACCTGGAAGAGGATGCGCGCGTCCTCGGCCGAGTCCGTCTCCGTGTTCGCGGAGGCGACCCAGTGCGTCACTCCCCGGCGATGGCTCTCCTGACGGAGCCCGGCGTGCAGCCACATGAGGACCGCGGAGTGGCGCCAGTCCTTGAGGATGCAGAAGCGGGTGATCTCGGCGAACACCATGTCCGGGCCCCCCACGTCCGACAGGTCCACCTTGTTCTCCAGGTCGATGCCGAGCCGGCCTCCGGTGGCGCGGGCCACCTCGGGGTTGGGCAGCAACAGGCGGGTGGTGGCCACGGGCATGCCATCCGCGTAGACGATGACGTGGGCGGTGGTCGCCAGGGTGTCGAAGCCATTGTTCTCCCGGGGCACGGAATGGGCCGGACGCCCGAGCAGTTCCAGTTCCGAAGCGAAGACCTCCCAGCGCACGCGCAACGCATCATCGAGCTGCTGCTGGGTGGTGGCGATGTGGCAGGTCAGTGTGGTCATGAACGTCTCCTGAGGGCCCGGCGTCGCGCCGTGCCTTCAGGGAGATGTTCGTGGCCAGCGGCTCGAGTTCGACGCCTGGTGCGACAGCCGCTCAGGGCCCCTGGTTCTCGCGCACGGCGGCGGCCGTCTGGCCCAACTCCCCGGACAGCAGCACCAGCACGTCATCCAGGGACACGAGCCCCACCACGCGCCCCTGCTCATCGACGATCGGCAGGCGGCGCACGCCCCGCTCCCGCAGGGTGAAGAGCGTCCGGTCGAGCGTGTCGTCCACGTGGGCGGTGGCGGGCTCGGGCGACATGATCTCTCCGACGGTCAGGGCCCTGGAGTCCTTCCGTTCGGCCACCGCCCGGGTGACGATGTCCCGGTCGGTCAGCATGCCCACCGGGCGTAATCCCTCCTGGACGACGACGAGCGCGCCCACGTGCCGGTCGCGCATCACCTCGGCGGCCTCGGCCACGCTCTGGGTGGGCTGGATGACGGCCACCGTCTTGCGGCAGAACCTTTCGAGCGACATGAGTCCTCCCTGGACGCCCGCCTTCCCGCGCGTCCCCTTTCAGGAACGGAGCGCACGCCCACCGCGCGATGCAACCCACGGCGGGCAACTCCACCGCCTCCCTGTGTGGATGCCTGGTGGCCCGCGCTCATGCTGGCCCATACCCTCGAGGAGGCCGCCGGGCGCACGCAGGGTTGGACGGTGGGCTAGGGCCCTCGGGCTCCGCGTCAGCGCGTGGCTTCCAGCTTCTCGAGCTGCTGGGCGAGGCTCGAGAAGAAGGCCGCGCAGTAGCGCTCCAGCCCGTTGAGCTGGGCCTCGGACGCGGCGTACTCGATGCGCCAGGTCAGGGTCGTCCGGCCGTCGGCGTGCGCCATCGAGATGGTGGCACCCCCGGCGAGGTGGTGTCCCTGGACCGAGGCGTATTGGATGAGATGGGGCGGGGAGAAGCGCACGATGCGGTAGTGGAGCTTCATGCCCGTGGACAGGGTGCTCTCGAGCACCGTGCCCTCCCCGAGCGGCTCGTTCAGGGTCCGGATGTTGGACACGGCGGTGGGCCAGAGCACCGCCTCGCGCGAGTTCTTCAGCGCGCGGGTGAACTCCGCCCAGAGCACCTCGAGCGGCAGCCGGGTGGTGAGCGTCTCGGTGAAGTGCCGCTCGATGGAGCCAGGAGCGGGAACCTGCAGGGGCAGCGTGGTCGGGTCGATGGCGGTGTCCGTCATGCCCGCCATCTTAAGCCCTCGGACATGGATGTTGATCACCGATCGTCCCTGGCTCAAACCCTCCCACCTGGGGTGGCTGTCTGCGCAGCCACCCCAGACGGTGCACGGCTCAGCTCACTGACGGCTCAGCTCACTGAATGATGGTGATGATCTGCGTCTCGCACGTGGTTGGATTGATGAAGGAGTTGGCCGCGTCGACCGTGCAGACGGCGCCGCCGTAGGTGCCGTAGAAGACCTGCGCCGTGCAGGAACCGCCGACGTCGCTGACCTCCACCCGCCAGACACACGTCTTCGCGCCGGCCGGGTTCGCCGGATCGACCGTCCAGTAGTACTGCTGGGCCACCAGCGGCGTGGGGGCGGGGGCGCTGACCTGGAACCCGCCATAGTTGGCGGTGGGCACGGGGTAGGGGTTGAACACGCCGTTGAGCGTCCCCGTCAACACCTGGAGGCCCAGGGAGATGTCGGCGCCGGTCTGGTTGAGGACGAAAAGGTTTTCCAGGGCAGGGGCGACGGACGCCACCGGCCCGTCGCGCAGCACGGGAATCTGGACCGCTCCCTCCCGGAGGGTGACGTACTCGTCACGCTGGGAGAGGAGGTCCAGGAAGAATCCGGACTCAGCCTGCCCGGCGAACGCCATCGACGGCGTGAGGGAAAGCAGCGAGACAGCCAGGAAACGCTTCACGTTCCTCGTCATGAACTTCTCCTGATTGGATTGTGTTGGGGTTGGCCGAAGCCAATGCCTTACTAGCACCGCCAACTATTCAATTTCAAATCAAAACGTTATTTCAAGGTGTTTCCTGTAAAGATGGATGATTGCATTCCGGGCGTCGCTCAGGGCCATGGAGTCTGGTCTAAGGGATTCCCCTGAGTCTTCCAAAGCCATCCATCTCCCTCCCTCTCAAGGCATTGCTGGATCCACCCCATCCGTCGCACTTCTTGAGAAAGCGAGGGCGGCGCTCGTCGAGGCATCAGTCGCGCGGGAACCATCGCGTCTGGCTCGACCAGCGGCGCACCTCGTCGAGGTACTCGCGCGGCAAGGCGTGCCCAGGATTCAATGGGGCCGAGCGGCGTCCAGGACCAATCCCTTGAGAGGCGGAAAGTCCACGAGTTCACGAGCGTGGACGAAGCCCGGGGCGTAGATAGTGGCGCGGAAAGGACACTCCATGACCTCCCTTGATGACCTCTTCCCCTCGGACGAACAGATTCCCGCTGGCGTGCGGCTCCCCGGGTACCTCGAGCAACGCGAGTACCTCGTTGGCGGCACGCTGTGCGTCTGGGACGGCGAGCTCAACCCGGTGCGCAGCCCCGTCTACGTGAAGACGCCCCAGGGCCTGGAGCCCAAGGTGATGGGCGCCACGCCCCTGCTCACCTCCCGGGAGTCGCTCGAGGCGCTCGAGGCGGCGGTGAAGGCGTACGACAACGGCCGCGGCGCCTGGCCGACGATGCGCGTGGCCGAGCGCATCGAGCACGTCGAGCGCTTCCTGGTGGCGATGCGCGCGCAGCGCACCGCGGTGGTGAACCTGCTGATGTGGGAGATCGGCAAGACCCAGGCGGATTCCGAGAAGGAGTTCGACCGCACGGTGGACCTCATCGTCGAGACGATCCGCGCGCTCAAGGAGTTGGACCGCACCTCGTCCCGCTTCGTGCAGGAGCAGGGCATCATGGCGCAGATCCGCCGGGCGCCCATCGGCGTGGCGCTGTGCATGGGCCCGTACAACTACCCGCTCAACGAGACCTTCAGCACGCTCTTCCCCGCGCTGCTCATGGGCAACGCGGTCGTCTTCAAGCCGGCGAAGTTCGGCGTGCTGCTCATCCGCCCGCTGCTGGAGGCGTTCCGCGACAGCTTCCCGCCGGGTGTCATCAACATCATCTACGGCAAGGGCCGGGAGACGGTCGGCGCGCTGATGGAGAGCGGCAAGGTGGACGTCTTCGCCTTCATCGGCACCAACCGGGGCGCCAGCGAGCTCAAGCGGATGCACCCGCGGCCGCACCGTCTCAAGTCCGTGCTCGGCCTGGATGCGAAGAATCCGGCCATCATCCTCGAGGACGCGGACCTCGAGAACACCGTGAAGGAGTGCATCACGGGCACGCTGTCCTTCAACGGGCAGCGGTGCACGGCGCTCAAGCTGCTCATGGTGCACCGGCGCATCGTGGAGCCGTTCCTGGAGCGCTTCACCGCCGCGGTGGACCGCTTGAAGCCGGGCATGCCCTGGGACCCGGGCGTGGCGATCACCCCGCTGCCCGAGCCTGGCAAGACGGACTCCCTGCGGGGACTCGTCGACGACGCCGTGGCCAAGGGGGCCCGCGTCGTCAATCCGCTCGGGGGGCGGACGCACCAGTCGTTCTACTCTCCCGCGGTGGTGTACCCGGTGACGGGCGAGATGCGCCTGGCCCACGAGGAGCAGTTCGGCCCGGTCATTCCGGTGATGGTGTTCGACGACGACGAGGAGGTGGTGCGCTTCGTGGCCAACTCCAACTTCGGCCAGCAGTTGAGCCTCTTCGGCCGGGACTCGGCGCGCATCGGGCGGTTCATCGACGCGTTCGCCAACCAGGTGGGCCGCATCAACCTCAACTGCCAGTGCCAGCGCGGGCCGGACACGTTCCCCTTCAATGGCCGCAAGGACTCCGCCGAGGGCACGCTGTCGGTGGCGGATGCGCTGCGGGTGTTCTCGATTCGCACCCTCGTCGCGGCGAAGACGACCCCCGATAACACCTCGCTGGTGCAATCCATCCTCACCCGCCGGGAATCGGACTTCCTCACCACCGACTTCCTCTTCTGACCCCTCGTCTTCCTGTTATCCGGCTGGCGCCGGGGGCACGCCAATGCACGGCGGCACCCCGGCGTCGCCGGTGCCGAAGAGCTCCACGAAGGCCCGGCCATCGTGCGCGGGCAGGATGAGCAGCTCCGGATCCCGCGCGTGGAGCTGCACCAGCTTCGCCACCTCCGCCTGGGTGCGCGCGGAGTCTTCGTCGGTGAGCTGCCGCATCAGCCAGGACTTCCCCACGTTCCGCTCGATGGACTCCCTCATGTTGATGAGGTCCCCCACGTGCACGAAGCGCTGGGTGGGAGACACGTTCACGAACGTCGCCACGCTGCCCGGGGGCCACGCGGCGGCACCGAGGGGAGCTTCGAGCGCAAGACGAAGCTCCGCCGCAACGTGGTGCTCTTCACCCCGCACTACCTCGTGGCGCCCTGGGTGCTGGCGAGCACCGGCCTCATCGTCGCGCTGCCGGAGCGGGTGGCACGGCGCTTCGCCGAGGCCTTCCCGCTCACCGTGGTGCCGGTGGAGCGCCCCCACGAGCCGCTGCGCGTGCAGCAGCTCTGGCATCCGCATCGGCAACAGGAGCCCGCGCACCGCTGGCTGCGGGAACAGGTCCTCGCCGCCGCGCGCGCGTCCCCCGTGTCTACAGCTCCTTCGATGGACGAGGCTTGTACAGGGACACCGTCTGCCGCATCTTCCCCTCCATGAGCGACAGGCAGGTCTTCCAGGACGAGTACTTCACCGTGCTCGTCGATGAGCGGATGGGAATCGTCCGCACCGTTCGCAGTGACAAGCCGTTCGACTCAATCGCGGAGCTCGAGGGCGTCTTCGGGCGGCTTGGCACGGCGTTGGATGCGCTGGGCCGCTCGCGCTATGGGCTCCTCGCCGATCTGCGGTCCGTCCCTGGCCGGAACGACCCCGAGTTCGAAACCACCATGGAGCGTCTCCGCCCCCTGTGGGTCGGTGGCTTCCGGAAGGTCGGCGTGCTCGTGCGCAGCAGCGTGGGCGTGATGCAGATCCAGCGACATGCCCGGCGCGACGGCTTCCAGCGGCTGATCTCCAGGGACGAGGACGAGCTGCTGAACTACCTTACCCAGGACTGACGGGATCTTCCGGCCTACGCCGCCCCGCTCGCCTCCCCATAGTGCCGCTCGTACTGTTTCCGGAGCACGAACTTCTGCGCCTTGCCGGTGGACGTCAGCGGCATGGCCGGGAGCAGCACGATGGACTTCGGCACCTCGAACCCACCGAGGTGCTGGCGGCAGTGGGTGAGGATGTCCGCCTCGGCCGCGGAGGCGCCGGGCTTGAGCACGACGAAGCCGGTGACCGCCTCGGACCAGCGTGGGTGCGGCAGGCCCACGACCGCGACCTGCAGGACCGCGGGGTGACGCAGGAGGACCTCCTCGACCTTGATGGACGGGACGTTCTCGCCGCCGGTCTTGATCATGTCCTTCTTGCGGTCCACGAACAGGAGCTGGCCGTCGGCGTCGAACATGCCGAGGTCCCCAGTGTGGTGCCAGCCGAACGCGCGCGCCCGCGCGGTCGCCTCCGGGTCCTTGTAGTAGCCGAGCATCACGTTCGGCCCGCGATGGACGATCTCTCCCACCTCGCCGCGCCCGAGCAGCCGGCCCTCGTCGTCCATGATGGCCGTCTCGTTCGTCACGACCGAGTCGCCCCAGTATGAACCGAACCGCTTGAGCTGCTGCTCCGGCTTGAACATGGTCGTCGCCGGGTACATCTCCGTCTGCCCCGACGCGAGCGCGAAGCCTCCCGGGCAGAACTTCTCGATGAGCTCCACGAGCAGCGTGCGCGCCATGGGCGCCATGACGTAGAGGCACAGGCGCAGGCTGGACAGCTTCGTCGTGGGACGCGCCGGGTGCGCGAGCATCGCGCCGTACATGATGGGCAGGCCCAGCAGCATCGTGATGCTCCGCTGCTCGACGGTCGCGAGCATCGCGCCCGGCTCGAAGACGCGCCGTACGACGACAGTGGCGCCAGCGAGCAGGAACGTCATCGAGACGGCGTGCTGCGCGCAGTGGAACATCGGGAGCACGCAGAGGGTCGAGTCGCTCGGCCGGAGCTCGAGCTCGAACAGGTTTCCGCTGAGCGCCGCGTGCACCGACGCGTGCGAGTGCATGACCCCCTTCTGCTGGCCGGTGGTGCCGCTCGTGTACATGATCTGCGCGAGCTGGCCGCTCTCGATGTCCACGTCCGGGAGGGTGCCGTGCTGCCCCTTCAGCGTGTCGAGGAAGGCGGTCGTGTTCCCGCCCGGTGAGGCCTGCCCCTCGGGGACGCAGACGATGAGGCGGGTGCCGAGCGCGTCGAGCATCGCCCGCAACTCCGGCTTCGCGAGGAACTCGGCGTCGATGACGGCGTGGGTCGCCTCGGCATGCTCGAGGATGTAGCGGATGGCATCCACGGCGAGGCCGGTGTTGATGGGCACCCAGACGAGGCCCGCCTTGTAGATGCCGATGGACGCGGTGACCATCTGCGCGGAGTTGCCGCAGATCATGGCGACGCGCGCGCCCCGGGGAAGGCCCTGCGCGAGCAGGTAGTGCGCGAACGCGTTCGAACGCCGGTCGAGCTCCGCGTAGGAGAGCTCGAGCTCCCCGTCGACGAGCGCCGTCTTCTCCGGCCAGCGCAGGGCCGACCGGTGGATGATGTCTCCCAGCGAGAAGCGGCTGATGCGCCCGTACAGCGCTTCCTGGTTCGCTGCCGTTGCTTCACTCATGCTTCCCCCTTTTGCTCGGGCGAGACGACCGCCACGACGTGGCGTGCCGGTACCTGCGCCCCGACCGTGACGTTCACCGCCGAGACGACGCCGTCGATGGGCGCGACGAGCGACGACTCCATCTTCATCGCCTCGAGCACCACCAGCACGTCGCCCCGCGCCACGGTCGCGCCGACCTCGGTGTTCACGCGGATGATGCGGCCGTCCATCGGCGCGCGCAGACGGCCGTCGCTGGCACGCTCGCGCTCGGAGGGGGGGCGGAAGGAGACGTCGCGGAGGTGGCGCGTGACGCCGTCGAGCGAGCACCACAGGGCTCCCCCCGCGCGCCGGTACCGGACCGCGCGGCGCCTTCCCGCCACTTCGATCTCGGCGTGCTCGGCGGCAATGGAGCGCAGGGAGAGCGCGACACGGGAGTCGCCGACGTGAACCTCGTACCGCGCCGGAGCGACGGGGCGGACCGATGCGCGGAACTCCGAGGCCCCATCATTCAGGACGATCGGCACCGGCAGGGCGCAGGAGCTGCTCCAGCCGGCGAGCGTCGTGTCGAAGCCTCCCCGCCCGGCGAGCGCCATCGCGTCGTCATGGAAGAGCAGGGCGGCCAGGATGGCCTGGTCCTCGGCGGACGCCTGCCCGAGCGCACACAGCGTCTCCGGAGGCGTGTGCGCGGCGACGAAGCCCGTGTCGTACCGGCCGGAGCGGAACGCCTCGTGCGCGAGGACGTGCTGGAGGAAGGTGCCGTTCGTCGTGACGCCGAACGCCGTCAGCTCCCGCAGTGCCGCGGCCAGCCGCTCGCGAGCCGTTTCCCGGTCCGGCCCGTGCGCGATGAGCTTGGCCTGCATGGAGTCATAGAACGGCGTGATGTCCTGGCCCTCGCGCACACCGTGGTCCACGCGGACGCCCTCGCCGGCCGGTGGCACCCACGCGAGGAGCCGTCCCGTCTGGGGGAGGAAGCCGTGGGCCGGGTCCTCCGCGCACAGCCGCACCTCGATGGCATGTCCGCGGAAGGTGACCTCCGGCTGCGTCAGCGGGAGCGGCTCGCCGTCGGCCACACGCAGCTGCCACTCGACCAGGTCGAGCCCCGTCACGAGCTCCGTCACCGGGTGCTCGACCTGCAGGCGCGTGTTCATCTCCATGAAGAAGAAGTTTCCGTTGGGCGCGAGGAGGAACTCGATGGTGCCCGCGCCGCGATAGCCGATGGCGCGGACCGCCTGTACCGCCACGGCCCCCATGCGCTCGCGAAGCACCGGTGTGACGGCGGGGGACGGGCTCTCCTCGACGACCTTCTGGTGCCGCCGCTGGATGGAGCAGTCGCGCTCGCCGAGGTGCACCGCGTTCCCGTGCTCGTCCGCGAAGACCTGCACCTCGACGTGACGCGCGCCTTCGATGGCTCGCTCGAGGATGAGCTCGCCGCTGCCGAAGGCGTTCTCCGCCTCCGAGCGCGCGGAGCGGATGGCGTCGAGCAGCGCACCGGGCTCGCGGACGAGGCGCATGCCGCGCCCACCACCGCCCGCCGCCGCCTTCACCATGAGGGGGAACCCGATGCGCTTGCCCTCGCGGACCAGGGCCTCGTCGTCGAGCGACTCGCCGGGACGGGCCGCCTCGTAGCCGGGGATGCACGGCACGTCGGCGGCCTGCATGCGCAGCTTCGCCTGCCGCTTGTTTCCCATCAGCTCGATGGCGTCCGCCGGAGGCCCGATGAACACCAGGCCGGCCTTCGTGCACGCGCGCGCGAAGTCCTCGTTCTCCGAGAGGAAGCCGTACCCGGGATGGATGGCGTTGGCGCCGGACGCCGCCGCCGCCGCGAGCACCCGCTCGATGGAGAGGTACGACTCCTTGGCGGGCGCCGGCCCCAGACGCACCGCCTCGTCGGCGAGCCGTACGTGAGGCGCGTCCTGGTCCGCGTCCGAGAAGACGGCGACCGTGCGCAGGCCGAGGCGGCGGCAGGTCCGCAGCACCCGCACCGCGATCTCGCCCCGGTTCGCCACCAGCACCTTGTGAATGCGCTTCATGGTTCCCCTCCCTACAACCGGGCGACGCCGAAGGTGTTGGGTGAGAGCGTGCGGCGCTCGGCCTCGTCGCATGTGGCCAGGATGAACCCGAGCACCCGCCGTGTATCCCGCGGGTCGATGACGCCGTCGTCGAACAGCCGCGCGCTGCAGTGGAAGGCATCCGACTCGCGGTCGAACTGCTCGATGAGCGGCTGCGACATCCAGGCCAGCGCCGCCTCGTCAACGGGCTGTCCGGCGCGCCGGGCCTTCTCGGCGGAGACGATGGACAGCACCTTCGCCGCCTGCTCGCCGCCCATCACCGCCGTGCGCGCGTTCGGCCAGGCGAAGATGAAGCGCGGATGGAAAGCGCGGCCACACATGCCGTAGTTGCCCGCGCCGAAGGAGCCTCCGAGCAGGATCGTCACCTGGGGCACGGTCGCGTTGGCCACGGCCTGCAGCATCTTCGCGCCGTGCTTCACGATGCCGCCCTGCTCCGACTGGGTGCCCACCATGTAGCCCGTCGTGTTCTGCAGGTAGACGATGGGCGTACGCGCCTGGGAGCAGAGCTGGATGAACTGCCCCGCCTTCGTCGCGCCCCTGGGCGTGATGGGCCCGTTGTTGCCGATGATGCCAATCGACCGGCCCTCGAGGCGCGCCCAGCCGCAGACGGTGAGCGCGTCGTAGTCGTCCTTGAAGGGTGTGAAGTCCGAGCCATCCACGAGCCGGGCGATCACCTCGCGGCAGTCGTAGGGCCGGCGGTAGTCGACGGGCACCACGCCACACAATTCCTCCGCCGCGTAGCGGGGCGGCTCGAAGGCGGAGCGCGAGGACGGCGGCAAGGCATCGTTCCACCCGAGCGACGCGATGATCTCCCGCGCGATGCGGATGCCATCGGCGTCATCCTCGGCGAGATGGTCCGCGGTGCCGGCGAGGGTGGCGTGCATCTCGGCGCCGCCGAGCTCCTCGTCCGTGGCGACCTCGCCCGTGGCCGCGCGCAGCAGGGGAGGGCCGGCGAGGAACACCTTCGCCTTCCCGCGGACCATGACGACGTAGTCGGAGAGCCCCGGAATGTACGCGCCGCCAGCGGTGCTCGAGCCATGGACGACGGTGACCTGGGGGATGCCCGCCGCCGACAGCTTCGCCTGGTTGTAGAAGGTCTCCCCGCCCGGGATGAAGATCTCCTGCTGGTAGAGCAGGTTCGCGCCGCCGCTCTCGACGAGCGACACGACGGGCAGCCGGTTCTCGCGGGCGATCTCCTGCGCGCGCAGTACTTTCTGGGTTCCCCACGGCGTCGCGGTGCCGCCCTTGATGGCGGAGTTGGTCACGTTCACGAGGCAGCGCACGCCCGAGACGAAGCCGATGCCGATGAGGATGTTGCCGCCCGCCAGCGAGCCGTCGGTGTCGTCGTGGTGCTTGTAGCCGCAGAGCGTCGAGAGCTCGAGGAAGGGGGAGCCCCGGTCGAGCAGCAGCGCCAGGCGCTCGCGCGGCAGGAGCTGTCCGCGCTGCTGGAACTTCTCGCGGGCCTGCTGCTCGGTGTCACGCGACTTCTGCTCGATGGCGCGCAGCTCGGCGACGCGGGCGAGCATCTCCTTGCGCTGCGTGGTGAAGACAGAGGAGTCCTTTTCGATGCGGGAGACGAGCGTGGGCACGTCACTTCTCCTTCGGCTTGCGGGGCAGGGTGCCCATTGCCTTGCTGATGATTCCGAGCATCACCTCGTCGGCTCCGCCGCCGATGGAGCCGAGGCGCAGGTCCCGGTAGGCGCGTGCGACGGGGTTGTCCCAGGTGAAGCCCATGCCGCCCCAGTACTGGAGGCACCCATCGGCGAGCTCTCGGGCGAGGCGCCCCGACTTGAGCTTGCACATCGAGGCGAGGAGCTCCTCGGCGAAGGCGACCGAGAACGACGCGTCGAGCCCGAGCCCTCCGAACTCCGCCGGCTTCGTGATGCCGAGCAGCCCGAGCTCACCCAGCTTCCGGAACACCTCTCGCGCCGGGAAGATCTCCGCGGCCTCCCAGGCGTCGATGTGCGGGTTGAGCTCCTGTTCGACGAACTTGCGGACGGTCTGGCGGATGGCGCGGTGTTCCTGGGTCTGCTGCATGGGCTTCCTCGGTGACGCGGGAGCGTGCGAAGGGTCAGAGAAGCTGTTCCGGCACCTCGACGTGGCGCGCACGCAGCCACTCGCCGAGCGCCTTGGCCTGCGGGTCGAAGCGGGTGGACGAAGAGACGCCCTCACCGAGGAGGCCCTCGATGACGAAGTTCAAGGCGCGCAGGTTCGGAAGCACGTGCCGGTGGATCCGGAGCTCGCGCGTCTCCGGCAGCAGCGCGCGCAGCCGCTCCTCCGTGAGGGTGTGCACGAGCCAGCGCCACGCCTCCTCGGTGCGGACCCACACGCCGATGTTCGCGTCCCCGCCCTTGTCCCCACTGCGGGCCAGCGCCACCCGGCCGAGCGGCGCGCTCCGGCCAGGCCCCGGTGGCAGCGGGGCTGGCAGTTCCGGCGCTGGAACCGCTTCGAGCCCGAGCGTCTCCTCCGGCGGCGCCACGTCGATGCGCGTCCCATCCGGGAGCACCGCGACGTGCGGCACCTTCCGGGCATCGACCCAGGCCGGCGTGTAGACGCCGAAGGGCGAGGCGTCGCCGGGCAGCGCGCTCATGAAGAAGCCGGGGTAGCTGGCCAGCGCGAGCTCCACCGCGGCGCTGCTGAAATGGCGTCCGACGATCTTCGAATCGGCATCCTTCACGCTGACGCGCAGTGTCGCCGAGGCCTGCTCCTCGCTCGGTGCGTCGGGGTGGTCGGTGCGCGCGAGGGTGTAGATGACCTCGGCCGGCCGCGGGTCGAGCGCCGCATCGAACTGCGCCCGCACGAGCGCGGCCTTCTCCTCGATGTCGAGGCCGACGAGCACGAAGCTGGCCTCGTTGCGGAACCCGCCGAGCCGGTTCAGGCACACCTTCACGTCCGGAGGAGGCGGTTCGCCGCGGATGCCCGACAGGCGGACCCGGTCGGTGCCAGCGGCCTCGAGCGAGAGGGTGTCGAAGCGGGCGGTGGCGTCGGGGCCGGCGTAGCGGGGGCTGGCGATCTCGTAGACGAGCTGGGCCTTCACGGTATCGACGGTGACGGCGCCGCCGGTGCCCGGGTGCTTGGTGATGATGCTCGAGCCGTCCGCGAAGATCTCCGCGAGCGGGAAGCCGGGTCGGCGCGCGTCGAGCTCGCCGAAGAACGCGAAGTTGCCACCGGTCGCCTGGGCGCCGCACTCGAGCACGTGGCCGGCGGCCATGGCGCCCGCGAGGCGGTCCCAGTCGTGGCGCTTCCAGCCGAAGTAGGAGGCGGCGGGACCGACGACGAGCGAGGCGTCGGTCACCCGGCCCGTGACGACGATGTCCGCCCCCGCGTCGAGGCACGCCGCGATGCCCCAGCCCCCGAGGTACGCGTTCGCCGTGAGGGGCTGGCCGAAGCCGAGCTCGTCCGCGCGTCCGACGAGGTCATCGCCTTCGACGTGCGCGATGCGGACGGACAGGCCGAGCTTCGTGGCGAGCGCGCGCAGGTCGTTGGCGAGCCCCGCCGGGTTGAGGCCGCCCGCGTTCGCGACGATGCGGACCTTCTTCTCCAGGGCGAGGCCGAGCGTCTCCTCGAGCTGGCGCAGGAACGTCCGGGCGTACCCGCCCGCCGGGTTCTTCAGCCGGTCGCGGCCGAGGATGAGGAGCGTCAGCTCGGCCAGGTAGTCGCCCGTGAGGACGTCGAGCGGACCGCCCTCCAGCATCTCCCGGAACGCGGAGAAGCGGTCGCCGTAGAAGCCAGATGCATTGCCGATGCGCAGCGATCGCGCGTCCATCGCACCTCCCGTGACGGTGAGGGGCGAGTCTGTCCCCCCCATCCGGAAAAAAGCAAGCGTGATTGCTTTTTTTCAGGGGTTGAAACAGGGTAGGGGCATGCGCGGTACGGCGATCGGTGCGACGAGACAGGAGCAGGAGCGCAGCCGTGTGACGCGGCAGAAGCTGATGACGGCCGCCATCGAGGTGCTCGTGGAGCAGGGCTGGGCGGGGGCGACGACGGGCGCCATCGCCGAACGGGCAGGGGTGTCACGGGGCGCCTGTCAGCACCACTTCCCGACCCGGGCGGCCCTCGTCGCGGCCGCGGTCGAGCATGTCTCCCACCAGCAGGTCGAGGAGATCGCTCGGCGCGCGAAGAGCCTGCCGCAGAGCCGGCGGCGCATCGAGCCGCTGCTGAACCTGCTCTATGACATCTACGCCGGCCCGCTCTTCACGGCCGCGACGCATCTGTGGGTGGCCGCCGTGGCCGACCCGGAACTGAAGGCGCTGCTGCTGCCGCTCGAGACGCACGTGGGCCGGGAGGTGCACCGGCTCACCGTCGAGCTGCTCGGCCTCGAGGAGCGTGACAGCGAGGTCCGGGACGCCGTGCGCGCGACCCTGGACCTCCTCCGCGGCCTGGCGCTCGCGAACCTGCTCCACGACGACACCGCGCGGCGCCGCAAGGTGCTCGCCCACTGGGCGCGTACACTCGAGACGCAACTCACACCGCCGCGCGAGACACGGGCGGACTGATTACAAGCGGATCAGCTCCACGTCATCCATGTGGATGTAGTTGCCCGAGTTGCCCACGCTGGCGCGGGTGTGGAAGCCCAGCTCGAGGTAGCCGCCGGAGACATAGATGGCGGGCGTCTCCACCAGCGTCCAGTTCCCGTAGGTGCCCAGGTCCGTGTAGACGGGCGCGCACGAGCCGCACGTCTTCGCCTGGAGCCGCGCGAGGTCGAAGCCGCCTCCCTTGCGCACCCACGCGCGGACCTTGTAGTTGCCCGTCGCGAGCCCGGAGCGGGGCTGGTACGTCCACACCTCGAAGGGCGAGGCGTTGTTCCAGTGCGTCAGGTGGTACGCGCCCGAGTGGCCGCCGTTGTACGTCTCGGAGAAGTCCGCGGCCTCGGTGCCGTTGGGGCTCCAGGTGGTCCAGCCCGTCATCCCCGACTCGAAGCCCGGGTTGGTGAGCGACACGCTCGTGGAGCTACCCGGCTGGTACCAGCGCACCCACTCCACCTCCATCGTCTTCTTCGTGCCCGCGGGCAGCGCGATGCTGGCGGGGCTCGGGTTGCCGTACCAGTTCCCGCCGATCGCCAGGTTCAGGATGAGGTAGTGCGGCTGCTGGAACTCGGTCTCGTTGTGGTAGTAGGTGGCGCCCACGAACTGGCCGTCCAGCCGGAACACCATGCTGCTGGCCGTCCACTCCAGCTCGTAGGTGTGGAAGGAGTCGGCCAGGTTGTAGCCGCCGCTCTGGCCCGTGCCCCAGTCCGCCTGCCCGCCGTTGTACCAGTGCGTGGCGGACTTCATCCACGTGGGCTCATTGGAGTGCCACTCCAGGATGTCGATCTCCCCGCTGCTCGGCCACCCGACGGTGGAGACGTTGCCGCCCAGCGTCCAGAAGGCCGGCCACATGCCGTAGCCCGAGGGAATCTTGATGCTGGCGGCGATCTTCCCGTACCGCCGCTCCACCTTGCCCTTGGTGTGCAGGCGGCCGGAGTAGAACGAGCGCGGGCCATAGCCCGTGCACCGCGAGTCCACCGGGTTGTCGCTGGTGCGCTCCGCGGTGATGACGAGCTTGCCGCCGCCCACCGTGACGTTCTGCGCGCGGGGGTACTCCAGCTCGCCCGTACCGAAGTTGCAGTTGTTGGTGACGGGGTCCCAGTTGCTCGTCAGCACGGTCCAGTTGGCGCCGTTGAGGGCCGTGCCGTCGAACTCGTCCTGCCAGACGAGGTTCCAGCCCGCGCCCGGGTTGTAGGCCAGCTCGGCCTGCTCGTGGTTGCCGAGCTCACCCTGCTCGGCGAGCTCGGAAGGATCCATCGCGCACCCCTGCAGGGCGGCGAGACAGCACGTGGCGAGGAAACGGAACTGCAGCTTGCGAGGATTCATGGGGGCCCTCCTGGGGTCAGACAAGGGAGAAGCGAGGCGTGCACGGATTCCATGTGAAAAATGGAAAACGGGCCATCGCGGACTTTATCCATTGTCCGAAGAATGACAAGAAGGCGAGCGGAGAATTCGAGCGACGCGACGCGGCACCGGGCCGCGGGCGAGCGCGGCTATGGGGTGGGTGCCAACCCGGCGGGGTGCAGGGGCAGTTCCAGCGTGAAGGTGGCTCCGTGTCCTGCTCCGTCGCTGTGGACGGTGAGCGAGCCGCCCATCTCCTGGGCCGCGCTGACAACCTTCTCCGGCGCTCAGCGCTCGGCGATGTCGGCGCTCTCCAGGTACGGAGACGCCTCGACAATGGCCGCCGCGGTCCAGCCCCGGTTCGAGCCGCGGCCCTTCTCGTCACAATCGCCGTCGGTGTGGATGCCCAGCAGGTAGCCCTGACGGGTGAGCACGCCAGCGCCGGAGCTCCCCACCAGGGTGTCCAGGTCCACGTAGTAGAGCTGCTGATCACACGCGTCCAGGTACCTGCCTTCGGCGATGGCCTTGGGCTTGCCCCGGGGATGCTGGATGATCGCCAACCGATCGCTGGCCTGGGTCGTCAGCAGGACCGGCGTCACCGCGGGAAGCACCTCCGGCACGATGAGCGCATAGTCGGGTCCGAGCGATTGCTCGATGACCCTGCCCTTGGTCACCCACTGCTCACCGTCGGGATTGTCCTCGTGGTTGAAGACCAGCACCGACCAGTCTCCGAGCCCGACACAGTGGCCCGCGGTGAGCACCACCGGTCCCGCGCTCGCTTCGATCAACGTTCCGGTGCAGCGCCCGTCGATCAGCACGACCGCGTCTTCCGCGTCCTGGACGTTGGCGAACTCGCCCTGGTAGCTGTTGATGGGGGTGAAATCGGCGGTCGGGCCGCACTGCGAAAGACTGCTTACTGAAAGACTGCTCACCTCCGGCCGCCTGGCATTGCCGCAGACCAGAGGATCCGCGGGCACCGGCTCTCCACAGGCCGTGAGGCCCAGGAGGACGGTGCCCGCGAGGAGCGGACCCCACAGCGTCATCATGGATGGGCTATGGGGCCGCCGTGTCATGTCTCAGTACAGGTAGTTCAGCGCGGTGATGTCGGAGCTGGTCCACTCGCCGGTCTCGGTGGAGCGGAAGCAGGCGTTCATGATGGAGCCGCCCACCACGGCCGTGCTCGGGGTGCCGGGGATGAGCACCGCGCCCACGCCCGCGTCACCCTCGTTGCCGCCGCTGCCGCAGCTGATGGCGCGGTTGTAGTAGTCCGAGTGACGGAAGCCGATCGCGTGGCCGAGCTCGTGGGTGATGACGTGCTCGTTCACGTCCACGCTGTAGGTGTTCAGGC
>NZ_DBNGVP010000066.1:0-45450 GCF_057119385.1 Archangium sp.
GCGCACCAGTCGGACCGCATCGGCCCTGTACTCCGGGGTGAAACTCCGCCTCTTCCTTCGCTCCATGAACACTACCTCCCGTGTAGCCGACTTATGAGGTGTGTCCACAAAACCGGGGCAGGCTCAATCTTTCCCATTTCGGGGAAGCGCTCCGCCTCCGCGCACACATGGTCTCCCGCAGCTGATTCACATTACTTGGGGTGGCTGAACGACTGGTCGGCAGCCGCCGCACGGGTCGACCTGCACAATGCCAACCACCCATAAGCACGGCGTAAAAAAGTGGAGGCGGCGGGAATCGAACCTGCCGCCTCCACTCCCAGAGCGGGCCTGGCGGAGTCTCGTGGGAGCCTGGCGGTAGCGTGTGCCCTGCCCCGGTACGTGGAGCGGGACTTCGCCAGGTACCTGGAGTGCGGAGTGCTGGCGCACGGTTTCGCGCGGGTGCGCTGCGAGAGTTGCAAGGACGAACTGCTCGTCGCCTTCTCGTGCAAGGGACGAGGGGTGTGCCCCTCCTGTAGCGCGAAGCGGGCGCAGGTGACGGCGGTGCATCTGGTGGAGCAGGTGCTGCCGCGCGTGCCCTACCGGCAGTGGACGCTGTCCTTTCCGCATCGGGTGCGCTGGGTGCTGCTCAAGGACGTAAGACTGCTCTCGGACGTCCTCACCGTCTTCCTGCGCGCGGTGTTCGCCCTACAACGTCGGCGAGCGCGGAGGCAGGGTATCCGTCGTGGGCAGGTCGGGGCCGTGTCGTTCATCCAGTTCTTCGGCTCGGCGTTGCAGGTGACACCGCACTTCCACTCGCTGGTGCCGGACGGTGTTTTCCTGCCGCGGGAGGGCGGCGTGCGCTTCGAGCCGTTGCCTCCGCCCACGCAAGCAGAGGTGGAGCGACTGCTGCGGGTGGTGCGGCACCGGGTGCTCAGGCGCACTCCCTGCAGCAGCGGATGCGCTGGACGGAGGTGGATGTGCGGCTCCCTCCCCGAAAACAGCCCCGGTGCGCCTTCCTGGAGGGATTCTCCCTGCACGCCAATACGCACCTGCATGCGAACGACAGGCACGGGTTGGAGCGGCTATGCCGCTACGGAGCACGCGGTGCGCTGGCACTGGAGCGTTTGTCACGAGCGGAGGATGGCCGCATCGCCTACCGCATGAAGCGCCCGCTGCCGGACGGCACGACGCATCTGCTCTTCACCGGGCTTACGCTGCTCCGCCGGCTGGCCAGCCTGGTGCCTCCTCCGAGGGCAAACCTGACGAGGTTCCACGGCGTCTTTGCCCCAGGCGCGAAAGTGCGTCCATTTCTGCTCCCTCAAGCAGGGGCGGAGCCGGGGCTGGAGGAGGAGAGCCCCGCCTTTGCCGCGACGGTGGAGGAGCGGAGGAAGGAGCCCACACCCCGTTTGGACCAGGCCGGGCTGCTGCGCAGGACGTTCGCCCTGGATGTGTTCGCGTGCTCGAGGTGTGGAGGCAGGCTTAAGGGTGTTGGCGGGCCGTGAAGTGAGCAGGAGGGGTGAGAGCGATTCTGGAGCACCTGGGTCGTCCTCGGCCCTCCTTGGCCCCTCTGCACCAGCCCTCCCCCTCAACACGGCCTCTATCCTGCCTATACGCCGAGCTGGGCGCGAAGCTGCGTCAACGGTTTCATTGACCTCGCCACTGCGGGCCTGAGATGGTGCGGCCCGACATTTCCCAAGAGGGGGGGACAGATGAAGATGCAGTCGATATGCGGGCTGGCGCTCGCCGCGTTGGTGTTGTTCGGATGCCCGGGGGAACAGACGCAGCCGGAGGAGGAGGCCAGCCTGGCCTTTACCACCCAGCCCTCGAACACCCCCGCGGGCTCCCCGCTCACCGTGAGCGTCACCGTGCGGGATGCGCAGGGCAATGCGCTCTCGGATTCCAGTGCCGCCGTGACGCTGGGCCTCGCGGCCAATCCGGCCGGTGGCGAGCTGCTCGGCACCACCACGGTGAACGCCACCCAGGGCGTGGCCACCTTCTCCCTCCACATCGACAAGGTGGGCACCGGCTATGCGCTCTCCGCCAGCGCCTCGGGCCTGAACGGCGCCACCAGCGAGACCTTCGAGATCCTGCCTCCCCAGGTCGCCGGCACCCGGACGTTGCACTACGTCACCGACACCGGGGAGGTGGCGCGGCCGTCCGACCTCTCCAGCGCCCAGGTGGGGGCGTACGTCGCCGAGGAGGATGGCGGCTTCACCTATTACGCGGGCACGGGCACCGACGCGGGCACCTTCTCCATCCCGGGCGTCCCGCTCCAGAGCTACTACCTGCGGTTCGGCAACGACTACGTGCTCACCTCGGAGCGCGAACCCGACCTGTCCACCTACCAGCAGGGCCGCCCGGACGTGCAGCGCGGCGACGCCGGGACGCTGGTGCACACCACGCTGACCGGCATGCGCCCGTGGCAGAACGATCACAGCGGCAACTCGGACGACCTCCAGATGTACTCGTCGAACGCGGGTGCGTGGTTCATCCAGTTGCACTTCTACGATACGAATGGCGGCCTCAACAGCCCGGCCATTCCCGACCCCGGCGACACCACGTTCGACCAGCTGACCGACTATGGGCGCCTCGCGGGGAACGGCTTCCCCCCGAAGCTGGTGGATGCGGCCAAGGGGGACACGGCCGTCTTCACCCAACTCTCCACGCATGACGCGGGAGTCGTCGATGATGCCGGCGTCTCGATGGGGTTCACCTATCAGTCCGTCGCGAGGGTCTTCATCACCTCGAGCCTGACCGTGCGTGACGGCCAGACCTCGAACGTCTATGGCGTGCTCTCCTCCGTGCCGCAGGACCAGAGCTACGCGGTGGACTGGAAGGTGGACGAGGGCACTCCGGGCTCGTTCGGGAGCTACCGCACGGCGGTGAACCCCCACGCGCTCCTCAACTACAACAGCTTCTACCTGGACGTGATCCCCACGGCGGCCCACGGCTCCTATGCGTCCACGCCGGACCTCGTGTCGTACGTCTCGTCTGGCGGCCAGCCGGATCATTCGTTCCAATTCGTCTACGGCAACCCGTTTCCGGCGAGCTACGCGAAGTTCCTCGGTGCGGAGACGCTCTTCTTCGTGCCCTACACGTTCTCCAAGCCGGAGGGCGGGACGGCCCAAACGACCGTCAACGGCCGCATCGTCACCCGTGAGCTGGTGAGCGGCCCGCGGGTCGAGCCGCTGGTGCCGGGGGTGAGCCCGGTCCGCGAGCCCCAGTTGGACGGCGCGAGCGCCTGGCTCGACCAGTCCATCCATCCCACGCCGCTCGTCTCGTGGACGCCGCCCGCGGTGGGCACCCCGACGCACTACGAGGTCCGCTTCACCGAGCTCGTCTACAACCCCGCCACGGGTCGCCTCTCGCGCGGCTCCGGCGTGGGACGGGTGCTGACGGGGGGCACCCGCGTGCAGGTTCCGCCCGGTCTCCTGCGGTCCGGCAAGCACTACTTCATGAGCATCACCGCCCACCAGCAGCCGGGCCACTCGGTCCAGAGCGCGCCGTACCTGCTCCAGTGGCCGCACTATTACGCGGAAGCCCTCAGTGGGCTGCTCACCGTGCCGTAGCGCCCGGGAGCCTCGCGGCGCCGGAGGATGCCTGGAAGCCAGGCCTCCTCCCGGCCGGGCACATCTCTGGAGGGGACCCGAGCGCGGCGACGGGTGCGCTCGGGCCGGTTCCGGCCCGACGTGATACGAGGGTGGCATGTCGCCATCCTCTTCCCCGCGCCCTCTCGCCGTGTTGGTGGGCGTCCAGCTCCCCGGCGTCTCCGACACCGAACACGCCGCGGACCTCGCCGAGCTCGGGCGGTTGGTGCACACCCTGGGCTACGAGGTTCCCTCAAGCAGGGGCGGAGCCGGGGCTGGAGGAGGAGAGCCCCGCCTTTGCCGCGACGGTGGAGGAGCGGAGGAGGGAGCCCACACCCCGTTTGGACCAGGCCGGGCTGCTGCGCAGGACGGAAAGCCCTGGATGTGTTCGCGTGCTTGAGGTGTGGAGGCAGGCTTAAGGGTGTTGGCGTACGGGAAGGGAGCAGGAGGGGTGAGGCACACCTACGGCAGCCACCTCGCCATGCGGGGTGTCCCTCTCAAGGTCATCCAGGCGCTGATGGGCCATGCGACCATCGAGATGTCCATGCGGTACGCCCACCTCGCGCCCGAGGCCCGGGAGAGCGCCGTGCAGCAGCTCGACCTGCCCGTGCGCCAGCTCCAAGCCGTTCCGGGCAGAAGAGCCGAAGGGGTCACACCGGAGAAGGTGTCAGACGATTCGTAAAGCGCATCGTCCGACTCGAATCCTCTGACACCCTCCCCGGGCTTTGGTCAGCTCTGGAGCGCCTCCGCCACCGGCCGGATGACTTCAGTGGCATCGTCCACTGCCGCAAGCGCTTCGTAGAGCGCCTCGTGGAGCTGTCCGGGGTCCTCGGAGAGGGCGAACCCGAGAGCGGAAGCTGCTCGAGCCTTCGAGAAGAGCCGAAGCACATCCGGCCTCTTTGTTTCATCGCCTTCCTCATGGCCAGATCGGGAGAGATCGAATCCAAGCGGAACATGATCACGGCACCTTCAGCGGCGTCACGGGGACCGCTCCTGCTCCCTCGATGGCAGCCGCGCAGGAGGGACAGATCGGACGAGTCGCGCCGACCTCAAGGAGGCGCAATCCGTTCTGCTGAGTGAAGCTCACGAGCCTCTCCCAGAAGCCGCCACTCCAGTCCACCAGGCGCCCCACCTTCCTGGAGAGGTTGGCGCGCAGGTACTGCATGAAGGAGGCGAGCGCGGCCCCCCGTGCCCATACCAACAGGTGGAAGTGATTGGAGGCGAAGGTGAAGGCGTGCAGCCGTACGCTGCCCGCACTCTGCTGGACGGCTCGTGCCAGCACGCCCCCCACCACCTCGTTCATCTCCACGCTGGGACGCAGCAGCAGCCGTCCCTGGTAGCACCTGGATGTGACGAAGTAGTAGCCCTCCTCCTGGAACATCCTCAGCGGCCAGCCCATCCCCTCTCCCTCCGCACCGTCCGCGAGGTCGATGCACCCCGCGGGCCAGCCGCAACTCCTCGGAAAGACTTGGAGGCCGCGAGGTTCACCCGTCTACGCCGAGTCTCGTTCGCGTTCGAGTCCCGCATTTCGACTTCTTTGACACCACCACGCCACCACGGGCCCCTATGCATCAACGCGTGCGGTCACGTGGGACTTGAGTCTCTCGAGTGCGTGCCGCCAGCCAAGCACAGGAGATTTGACGAAGGGCCTTCCTGACCGAACAGAGTTCAAAGCGTGGCCTACGCTCACGATGGAGCGGCCATTCGAACCATCGCCCACTTGAATCCGCACGGAAGAGCCACGCAACCCGTGAGGCTGTTCGAATCGCCATTCCACCGTTCTATCGTCAACCCGATGAACGCGCATGGCGTGCGGAACGCCGTCGACCTGGAACACACCGGCGCCTGCGCTCATCCGGAAGTCCTGATGGTACCAGACTCTGAGGGAGGCCTCTTCCACCAGGGCATCCAGAACCACGGAGCTGGGAGCGGTGATCGCGATCCGCCCCCAGAGCGTTCCCGCGGGCCAGCGCAGCTTCATCCAGAGCCAAGGGTGGAGCCATGGGGGAATCACCCTGACCAGCTCAGCACCGGGCTCTTCGAGCGTTGAGCAGCCCAGACCTATTTCGGCACTCTCCTTCTCGCTGATCCAATGAGGGGAGGCCGGAGAAACGCGCTTCCTCATGATTGCGACATAGGACCCTGTGGGCAATCCAACGTACGGAGCGCGACGTACCTCGAGAAACTCGAAGCCCGGCTCGAAGAGCCTCCGAAGCTCGGCCTCGGAGAAGGATGACACGTTGATGCTGGCCTGGAACTCGCCGGCGAACACCTGGAGGAACAACATGCCCCCTGGCTCCAGAGCATTCCACACCCTGTCTAGATAGCGGAGTCTCTGCGCGGGAAGAAGGCAGTGGAAGCAACCCCGGTCGACCACGAGCGATGCGGGCTTGTCGTAAAACGATCCGTCCAGAACGTCACCGCAGACGAACCGCACCTTCATCCCTTCGCGCTCCGCATGGGTAGACGCCACTCGAATCGCGAGATCCGCCCGGTCAATGCCCACGACATCGAGGCCCGCCCGGCACAGGAGCTGCGAGTTCTTCCCTATTCCGCAACCGAGATCGTATGCACGCCCGGCTCGAGGGAGAAGACTGCGGTCGAACGCATCCGAAAGGGTTGGCTCCCCAGCCGAAAGGTGCCAGTCGCCCGAGAACCGGTAGAGCGCGGGTATTTGCCACATGAGCCAGTGCAATAGTCCGCTCGGTTGCGCGGCAAACCCGGCGTCGACTTCCTTCCTCCAGTCGATGATCACGTCAGGCCTGATTCCGTTCCCCGCTCGCACCACGAGTGCTGTCGGGAGGAGCACCGGAGCCAGGAAGGACAAGATGTTGCGAATGCGTCCCTCCGTACACCACTCCCAGGGCGTTGCCGAGAAGACCACGGCGCTGATGGACTCGGTGACGACATTGCTGCCGAATACATCTCGAAAGCCGGGGAGCACGGTGACCTTCCCCGACCCGACCAGCTCTCCGAGAGACCGCTCCGCCTCCGACGTGAGCCGGCCATGAGACTCTTCGAGGAAGAGAAAGACCTTCGACGCCCCGTTCTCGAGCACCGTACGCGCGTTGCGTGCCTTGCCGAATACAATCGCCGTCCCACCCCGCTCGAAAGGCTTTCGATCTTGTACGAGACGGGAAAAATGGGCCTCGAACTTCGCATCCACGGTTGGCTCGGCGTGCATTGTGGATGACAGTATTCGTACCCGGGCTTCTGGAGCAAGACCTCGTAGGGCGCGTCGTGGCTGCGTGCTCCCCCAAGCAGGAGCGGAGGAGAGGAGCGTGACGCGCCCCCAGGAAGTAGCAGAGGAGGCGAGCGTGGCGCCTGAGGCAGGAGCGAGGCAGGAGCGGAGGAAGGAGAGGACGCCGCCAGTAGACTTTCGCGGGGCTGCTGCGCAGGACATTCGCGGTGGACGTGTTCACCTGCGTCAGGTGTGGAGGCAGGCGGCGGGTGCTGGCGTATGTAGCGTCGGCCGTCCTGGCTGCGAATGAACCGGACGACCGGCAGCTTCACTCCCTTGAGAGGGTGAGCCGGCAGCGTGACGGTCACGCGCTCAATTAAGGGTGGAGGACCCGTGGCAGTGTGTCGATGCTGTCGTGAAGCAAGCGAGAGGGGTGCGCGCGATTTTGGAGCACCTGGGATTGCCCATGGCAGGTGCGCGTCTGGCCCCAGCGCGAGGGATACCCCAGGCCGCGTGGTGTTGAGGCTCAAGACAGCCAAGAGGCCCAGGTCCCCTGCCGCACCCCTCCTGGGAGGACGGCCTGGGCCGGCGTGTACCCCAAGGCGAGTCGCGCATCCTCGTTAGGAGTAGGCTCGGCTCAGAGCGGCGGGGAACTTTTGGTGGAGGCGGCGGGAATCGAACCCACCGCCTCCAAGAGCCTCGCGGCTACGCGCGGTTGAGGATGGACTCGACCGCGGCTCGGGCGATGGGGTGGTAGCGCTCGGCGTAGCGGTTGAACAGGCTGCGCGCCAGCGCCTTGCCCTCGGTGGTGCTCGCCAGCGCCCCGTACAGCGGCTTGAGGTACTTCATGCGCCCCACCTCGCCCAGGAAGGCCTCCGTGCGTCCCAGCGCCGGTGCCCAGCCCGCCCGCAGCGACACCGTCAGCCACGACACCAGCACCTCCGCGTTCTGGCTCTTCGTCAGCTGGAAGCGATCGTCCAACTGCCGGAACGTGTCCTTCGACGTCCCCTGCGACAGGGACTGGAGGTAGAGCTGCCACTCCGCCGGCGTCCACTTCTCCACCTCGTCCTTCGTGGGCACCTTGCCCTTGTAGCCCGCCATGCGCTCCAGGCGCTCCGAGCGCGGCACCGGCGCGCTGCCCGGAATGCCCGGCTTGTCCAGGTACGCCTCCGCGTCCACCTTCGCCAGCGCCCCCGGCAGGTGCTTCTCCACGAACGCCGTGAACTGCTCCGTGGTCAGCGCCTGGAACCGGTGCGCCTCCAGGTAGCGCTTCAGGAAGGCGTCGAACGCCGGCCGGCCCACCGCGTCCTCCAGCGCCCTCAGCAACAGGAATCCCTTCTCGTAGGGAATCTGCGAGAAGGCCTCGTCTGGATCCACGCCCGCCAGGTGCGTGCGCAGCGCGGTGAGCCGCGGATGCGCCTTGAAGTGATGGATCGCGTCCTCCAGCACGCGCCGGCCCAGCGCCGCGTGCAGCTTGGCCACGTCCTCCCCGTAGAGCGCCTCGACGATGCGCCGCTCGGCGAACACGGTGAAGCCCTCGTTCAGCCAGAAGTGCTCGGCCGTTGCGTTCGTCACCAGGTTGCCCGTCCACGAGTGCGCCAGCTCGTGCGCCACCACGCTCACCAGGCTCTTGTCCCCCGCCAGCAGCGAGGGCGTCAGGAACGTCAGCCGCGGGTTCTCCATGCCCCCGTACGGGAACGACGGCGGCATCGTCAGCAGGTCGAACCGCTCCCAGTCATACGGACCGAAGAGCTCCTCCGCCGCGCGCAGCATGGAGTCCACGTCCTCGAACTCCTCGGCCGCCTCCTCCAGCACCTCGGGCTCGGCCCACACGCGCGAGCGCGGCCCCAGCTCCTTCGCCGCCAGCCGCCCCACCGCGAAGGCCAGCAGATAGGGCGGAATCGGCTGGGGCATCTCGTAGCGCTCCTGCGCCTCCACGCCCTGCTCCTCGCGCCCCACGAAGCCCGCCGCCATCACCGCCTTGAGCTCCTTGGGCACCGTCAGCTCCGCCTGGTAGCGGATGCGGATGCGCGGCGTGTCCTGGAGCGGCACCACCGAGCGTGCGTGGATGGCCTGGCACTGGCTGAAGAGGTACGGGTACTGGCCTCCCGCCGTCTGGGCCGGCGTCAGCCACTGCAGCGCGCTCGCCTTCGGGGATGTCCGGTAGCGGATGGTCAGCTGCTTCGTCCCCGGGCGCAGCTCCACCCTCAGGCGGCTGCCCAGGATGGGCTCGGGCGGCGACAGCAGGTAGGGCAGGGGCTTGCCCTGAGCGTCCACCACCGAGCGGATCTCCAACTCCCGCGTGTCCAGATCCAACGGGCCGGCGGATGCTTCCTTCAGGGTGAGGGTGGCCTCCGCGTGCAGCCGGCGCGTGCGGAAGTCCACGCGCGCCTTCCAGGTGAGGCGCTCGGTCTCGGGTTGGGTGTCGTCGTTGTACGAGTGCGGATCGGGTCGGGCCATGGGGGCTCGCACCTTACCCTCCACCGGCCCGGGACTGGGGCTTCAAGAGCCGGTTGACTTTTGAATCAACCGGCGCAATGTCTGGTGCCACCCTTTTTGAATTCGGGAGCCTCTTTCGATGACGATGCGGATCCGCAAAGTGGCAGTTCTGGGCGCGGGCGTGATGGGCAGCGGCATCGCCGCGCACCTGGCCAATTCGGGCGTGCGAGCCCTCCTGCTGGACATCGTTCCCCCCAAGGCGGCGCCGGGTGAGGACACGGCCTCCAAGGCCTTCAAGAACAAGTTCGCCCAGGGCGCCCTGGCGAACATGCGCAAGCAGAAGCCCAGCCCCATCGTGTCCGAGCAGGTGTTCACGGCCATCGAGGTGGGCAACTTCGAGGACGACCTCGGCCGGCTGGCCGAGTGTGACTGGGTCATCGAGGTGGTGAAGGAGGACATGGCCGTCAAGCAGGCCCTGTTCGCCAAGGTGGAGCAGCACGCGCGCAAGGACGCCATCATCAGCTCCAACACCTCGGGCCTGTCCATCAAGGGCATGCTGGAGGGCCGCGGCGCCGCCTTCCGCAAGAACTTCCTCGTCACCCACTTCTTCAACCCCGTCCGCTACATGAAGCTCTTGGAGCTGGTGGCGGGCCCGGAGACGGACCCCGAGGTGGTGAAGAGCATCCACCGCTTTGGCGAGGAGGTGCTCGGCAAGGGCATCGTCTACGGCAAGGACACCACCAACTTCATCGCCAACCGCGTGGGCACCTACGGGATGATGCGCACCATCTCGGAGATGCAGAAGGCGGAGCTGTCCATCGAGGAGGTGGACAAGATCTTCGGCCCCGCCATGGGCCGCCCCAAGTCCGCCGTGTTCCGCACCGCGGACATCGTGGGCCTGGACACCTTCAGCCACGTGGCGAAGAACTGCTACGACACGCTCACCCAGGACGAGGAGCGTGACGTGTTCGCCGCTCCCGAGTTCCTCCAGAAGATGGTCGCCAAGGGCATGCTCGGCGACAAGAGCGGCGGCGGCTTCTACAAGAAGGACAAGAGCGCGGGCGGCAAGGACATCCTCGCGTTGGATCTGAAGACGCTGGAGTACCGGCCGCAGGGCAAGGTGCGCTACGAGTCGCTGGGCGCCGCCAAGGAAGTGGAGGACGTGCGCGAGCGCGTGGCCACGGTGCTCAACGGCCAGGACAAGGCCGCGAAGTTCGCCGAGCGGATCACCCTCGACGTGCTCGCCTACGCCAGCCGCCGGATTCCGGAGATCGCCGATGACGTGGTCAACATCGACCGCGGCATGCGCTGGGGCTTCGCCTGGGACCTGGGGCCCTTCGAGACCTGGGATGCCTACGGCGTGAAGAAGGGCCTGGAGCGGATGAAGGAGCTGGGCCTCAAGGCCGCGCCCTGGGTGGAGGAGATGCTCGCCAAGGGCCGCACGTCCTTCTACGGCGTGGAGAACGGCAAGGACACGTACTGGGACATCCCCAGCAAGTCCGTGAAGGTGGTGCCGGAGAACGCCCGCACGGCGCGCGTGGAGTACCTCAAGCGCGGCAACAAGAAGATCACCGGCAATGACAGCGCCACGCTCTGGGACATGGGCGATGGGGTGACGTTGCTGGAGTTCCACTCGAAGATGAACTCCATCGACGACAACATCATCGCGATGATGAACACGGCCCTGGACGAGACGGAGAAGAACTTCCGGGGCCTGGTCATCGGCAACGATGGGGCGAACTTCTCTGCGGGCGCCAACATCATGGCGCTGCTGTGGGGCGCGAAGAACGGCGAGTTCGACACCATCCGCAAGATGGCGTCGGGCTTCCAGGCGGCCAACCAGCGCATGCGCTACAGCCCGGTGCCGGTGGTGACGGCGCCCTTCAACCTGACGCTCGGCGGCGGCGCCGAGTCGGCCATGGGCGGCAACGCCATCCAGGCCTCGGCCGAGCTGTACATGGGCCTCGTCGAGGTGGGCGTGGGTCTCATCCCCGGCGGCGGCGGCACCATGCAGCTGCTGCGCAACGTGTACGGCGCGTACTCGGCGGACAAGGACTTCGACGCCTTCCCCTTCATCAAGAAGGTGTTCCTGTCCATCGGCACCGCGAAGGTGGCCACCAGCGCCGAGGAGGCGCGCGAGCTGGGCTTCCTCAACGCCAACGACGGCATCAGCGCCAACCGCGACTTCCTGCTGTCGGACGCCAAGCAGCGGGTGCTCGGCATGGCCAACGCGGGCTTCCGCGCGCCGCGCCCCACGCGCTTCCGCCTGCCCGGCTCCAGCGGCTACGCCACCATCGACATGATGCTCTACGACATGGAGCTCAATGGCCAGGTGTCCGCGCACGACCGGAAGATCGCCCAGAAGCTGGCGCGCGTGCTGACGGGCGGCGACACCAGCCCGCAGGTGCTCGTCACCGAGGAGCGGCTGCTGGAGCTGGAGCTGGAGGCGTTCCTCAGCCTGTGCGGCGAGGAGAAGACCCAGGACCGGCTGATGCACATGCTCGAGAAGGGCAAGCCGCTGCGCAACTGAGGCGGCGGCGTTAGGCCAGTTTCCAAGTCATCCACTGAGTTTCGAGATTCTAAAGCCCGGGGGTCGCTCCCCGGGCGAGGAGACAGACAGATGTCCGCTCGAGTCGTGATTGCCAGCGCGGTGCGCACCCCGTTCACCCGCGCGCACAAGGGAGAGTTCAAGGACACCCGGCCCGATACGCTCGCGGCCCTCGCCATCAAGGAGGCCGTGGCCCAGGTCCCCGGCCTCAAGCCCGAGGACGTCGAGGACGTGATTCTCGGCTGCGCCATGCCGGAGGCGGAGCAGGGGATGAACGTGGCGCGCAACGCCGCCCTGCTGGCCGGCCTGCCGGACACCGTGCCCGGGATGACCATCAACCGCTTCTGCTCGTCGGGCACGCAGTCCATCGCCCAGGCGGCGCAGGCCATCAAGGCGGGGATGATGCAGGTCGCCGTGGCCGGTGGCACCGAGTCCATGACCATGGTCCCCATGGGTGGCAACAAGGTGAGCGCCAACCCGGAGATCATGGAGAAGTACCCGGAGGTCTACACCTCCATGGGCGCCACCGCGGAGAACATCGCCTCGCGCTACGGCGTGTCGCGCGAGGACGCGGACAAGTTCGCCTACGAGAGCCAGCGCCGGGCCGCCACCGCGCGCGAGCAGGGCAAGTTCAAGGAGGAGATCTTCCCCGTCACCACCACCGTCTTCGACGAGGACGGCAAGGCGCACCAGGTGACGGTCTCGGTGGACACCATCCTGCGTCCGGACACCACGCTGGAGGGCCTGGCCAAGCTGCGCCCCGCCTTCAACCAGAAGGGCGTGGTGACGGCCGGTAACGCGTCGCCGCTGACGGACGGCGCGGCCGCCGCGGTGGTGATGAGCGAGGAGAAGGCCCAGCAGCTGGGCGTGAAGCCGCTCGGCTACTTCCTGGACTACCAGGTGGCCGGTGTGCCGCCGGAGATCATGGGCGTGGGCCCGGTGCCCGCGGTCAAGAAGCTGCTGGCGAAGAACAACCTCAAGGTCGAGGACATCGACGTCTTCGAGCTGAACGAGGCCTTCGCGGCGCAGGCGCTGCACTGCATCCGCGAGCTGGGGATTCCGCTGGACAAGGCGAACCCGAACGGCGGCGCCATCGCGCTGGGTCACCCGCTGGGCGTGTCCGGTGCGCGTCTGGTGGCCACCATCCTGCGCGAGCTGAAGCGCCGCAACGGCCGCTACGGCGTGGTGACGATGTGCATCGGCGGCGGCATGGGCGCCGCGGCCCTCGTCGAGCTGGCGAAGTAGTCATCCCAGACCGCCCCATCCCTCCCTCTCCCCCTCGGGAGAGGGTCGGGGTGAGGGTATCGGGTCCCCGGGTTCCATCCATCACGAGGCCTCTCCGGGCTCACGCCGGGAGGGGCCTTCGTGTTCACTGGCATCGTGGGTTCACCGGGCAGCGAGCAGTGGATGAACTGTCTCGGGCCTCGGATGTCATGCGCGCTTCGGGACACCTCCGGGGCGGCCGTGTCTCGCAAGGGCTCGGAATGACGGCGTGCCGCCGTGGCCCGTGACTTGCCCTGTCCGCGGGCATGACCACGAACAGCGTAGGCTCGCGGCGGAACGATGACACCCTCGTGCTCGGGATGAACCCGCACGTCCAGGCGGAGGCCGAGGCCCTCCAGAAGTCCAACCCCAGCGCCCGGGTGACCACCGTCCGGGACTCCTTCCAGAATGATCAGGTGCGGGCCAGCGGCCCGGATGGCGCGATGCGGGTCCATGATCTGCGGACCCCTGATGGCATCCGGAGCTTCGTGGCCACCCTGGGGCTGCCGCTCGCCCAGGGGCAACAGGTGGCGGCGGCCATCGCCAGTGCCGGCGAGGACGCCCGTGACGAGCTGGCACAGCTGGCCCAGGTGTGGGCCCGGGCGGAGAAGGGTGGGGTGATCCACACGCGCCTCGTGCTCTCCGGGCACAGTGGGGGCACGAGCCTGTGGGGCGAGGAGGGGAGTTTCGTGAACGGGGTGCTCACCCGGCGGGACTTCGCCCGGCTCGCGGCGGCCATGCCCAGGGCGGCGGCGGGGGTCGAGGACCTGTGCCTCGCCGCTTGCTACAACGGTGGCGAGGCCACGATGGAGGCCTGGGGGGAGCTCTTCCCCAACCTCCGGACGATGTGGGCCTACGACGGCAGTGCTCCCGGTACCTTCTCCGGCGCCACGGCGCATCTGGCCCGTTGGGAGAAGGCGACTCGCGGCGCCGTGGATTCGCTCCGGCCGGATGTGCTCCGGGGGTTGCGCAAGGGGGAGAACCTCGCGGTGTGGTCGCGTCTGGGCGGGCACCAGACCGCCACCGTGCGCGCCAGTCCCGCCGATCTGCGTGCCCGGTTCTCCGCGGGGCAGGTGACGTTCGAGCGCTATTTCCAGGGGGCTGTGGTGGTGCGCGAGACCCAGCACGGCCCGCTGCGGGAGCACTACAACACCCTCCAGGCCCTGCTGGGCCGGCCCGAGGTTTCCGCCTCCGAGCGGCTCGGGCTCGAGCGCGCGCGGGATCAGACCCTCCGGCTGCTCTTCTATGGCAATGTCGCAGCTCGTTTTCAGGAGACGCACCGGGCCAGCATCCAGCGGGGGTTCTCGGCGCTCGGGTTGCGGGTTCCTGATTTCTCACGGCTCGGCCGCAAGGAGGCGCTGGCGCTCATTCGCTCCTTCGAGGCGGAGCTCGGCCGGCGGAATCCCCGGCCCTTGGAGGCACAGCGGTTGTCTCCTCTGCTCACCGAGGGACTGCGGGACCTTCAGCGCTCGCGTATTCCGGATAACTGGTTGTGACCTCGGGGGGCGCACGGGGTGTGAGAACGGGGACGGGCACCCTCACCCCGTCCCTCTCCCGGGGGGCGAGGGGATATTGGCTTGTTCCGGGTCCTCCACCGGGACTCCCGCCATCCGCAGCACCCGCAACGCATTCGTCGTGTCCACCACCCCCGGCCTCAGCTGGTAGTCGAACACCATCTTTCCGTTCTCCAGGTGGTCACGGAAGTGCATGTTCACCACCTTCCCGCCGTGCTCCTCCGCCAGGCTCGCCAGGGACAGGTCGTGCGTCGTCACCCCCCCGATCGCTCCTGTCGCCAGCAGCAGCCGCAGCACCTCCCGTGAGGCGATCTGCCGCTCCCGCGTGTTCGTCCCGAGGAGGATTTCATCCAGCAGGAACATCGCGTGTCCCTTCGCCGCCGCCGCCGCGTCCAGCACCGCCTTGATGCGCTGCACCTCCGCGTAGAAGTACGATACGCCCCGCTCCAGCGAGTCCTTCACCCGCATGCTCGTCAGCACCTGCAGCGGTGACACCGAGAAGCCCTTCGCGCACACCGGCGCTCCCGCCAGCGCGAGCACCGTGTTCAGCCCCACCGCTCGCAGCAGCGTCGTCTTCCCCGACATGTTCGAGCCCGTCAGCAGCAGCGCGCTTCCCGGCCCCGGCAGCTCCACGTCGTTCAGCACCGGCTCGTCCAGCAGCGGGTGGCCCACCCCCACCGTCTTCACCTTCGGCCCGTCCGCCTCCAGCGTCGGCCACGTGAAGCCCGGTCGATCAAAGGCCAGCCCCGCCAGGCACGAGAGCGCCTCCAGCTCCGCCAGCGCCTCGAACCAGCCGCGCACCCGCGCCGCGTGCTGCGCCTTCCAGTGCTCCAGCGCGAACAGCGCGTGCACGTCCCACAGCGTGAACAGGTGCACGATGGGGTGGAACTGGTGCCGCTTGAACTCCACGAACGAGTACAGCCAGCTGAAGCGCTTCAGGTGCGTGGAGACCGGCGGCTCTCCCTCGTGCTGCATCCCCGCCTGCACCCGCCTCAACTCCGGGTGCTCGAAACGTTCCCGCTCCACCCGCTCGAAGATGGGCGCGTAGCGCACGAAGCCGTGCTCGCCCGCGCTCATCTTCTCCTCCATCGCGCGCAGCGGACCCCGCGTCGCCCTCACCACCGCCAGCTGCACCAGCACGCCCGCCCACCACGCCCGCCCGTGCACCACGTCGAAGCTGCCCAGCACCATCAGCGTCAGCGTCACCAGCGGCAGCACCACCGCCACCGGCCTCGCCCACCGGATGCTCGTGAGCGACGGCCCGCTCTCCGCCCACTGGATGAACAGGCCCGGGTCCGCCTTCTCCTTCGCCACCGTGCGCGCCTCCACGCACACGTCCTGGCGGAACTCCACCCGCGGCACCAGCTCCCGCGCCGCTCCCTGTCTCGCCCTCACCGCCTCCGCCTGCGCCGGCCAGGACAGCCACGCCGCGAGCCGCTCCTCGCCCGCCCGCGTCGCCGTTTCGTTCATGAGCTGGAAGACGCTGCCCTGCCCGAAGACGTCCAGATCCGCCGCGTACAGGTGCGAGCCCGTCAGGAAGCGCTCCCCCCGCTCGGCGAAGTCGTGCCAGCCCCGCGTCAGCCGCGCCAGCCCCCGCTCGTTGAGCTGCACGTACAGCCGCTGCCGCTCCTCGCGCAGGAACACCTGGTGGTGCAGCACCGCCAGCACGAGGTAGCCGGCGAACGCCGCTCCCGCCGCCCACCACCATGTCTTCGGCAGCCGGTGGAACAGGACGAGCCCCGCCACCGCCGCTCCCGAGAGGAACACCAGGGCGCGCAGGTTGGCGTAGCGGGCGCTGACATCGTCCAACCGCTTCAGCTCCGCCTCGGCGGCGGCGCGGCGCTCGGTGTACGTGCGATGCGGGGAGGAGGACTCGGGCTGGGGAGTGGTCACGGGCGCGCGCATGCTGGGTCGCCCGGGCGGACAGGGCAAGCCCGGACACGCTCGCGGGGCCCGGAAAATGGCGAACCCCGGCGCCAGACCCGTGGGAACGGGTGGCTGCCGGGGCTCTCGGGTGTCGTGCCCGCTCAACCGGGAAGACAACCGCTCCAAGGCCGAATCACTTCTCCTTCGAGGCCAGCTTGCGCAGCGCCTTCTGGTCGCGGATGCAGAGGATGCGGCCCACGTTGCCCAGCACGCCGTCGCGCTTCATCTCGTTGATGAGCGTGGACACGAACGAGCGGGACGCGCCCACCAGGTCCGCCAGATCCTGCTGGGTAATCCCGCGCAGGTCCGTCTCGCCGCCGTGCGGGCAGCGCTCGCCGTGGGCCTCGGCCAGGGTGAGCAGGGTGTCCGCCAGACGGGCCGGCACTTCCTTGAAGGTCAGGCCCAGCACGCGCTTGCGCAGCGAGCGCACGCGCTCGGCGTAGGCGCGAACCACGTCCACCGCCAGGGCCGGCCGGGCCTCGAGCTGCGCGCGGAAGTCGCGGCCCTCGATGCTCCACACCTCGGCCTCACCGGAGGCGATCGCCATCTCCTCCACCGGCGTGCCCTCGGGACGGAACAGCTCGCCGAACAGGTCGCCCGGGCGTAGGATGCTCACCACCGAGCGCGAGCTGTTCTTGCCCAGCCGCATCAGGCGCACCCGGCCGCTCTTGAGCAGGTACACGCGGTCCGTCGTGTCGCCCGGGCGGTAGATGACCGAGTTGTGCGGGAAGCTCTCGACCTTGAAGTAGCCCTTGAAGTCGATCGCCTCCTGGCCGGGGATCAGCTTGTTGGCCGTGACGAGCATCCCGGAGCTGGTGGTCTGGATGGGAGCAACGACGTTGGAGCCGATGGGACCGAGGGGACGATTGAAACCGTGCATGTGGGCACTCCTGCAGGCGGTTGAAAGTTGGGTTGCTGTGCTGCGGACGGAACAGTCCCTTTCCAAGCTTTGTGCCAACCCGAACGCTTCTCCCAAGTCCTGAAAAACCCTGCAATGACGGCTACTTGGCGCTACACTCCCCGTTTCTCACCTTCCGAGTGTCCGAAACCTGAAACAGAACGTTCAAACAGTCTGATCAACGTGAACGTTTCGTTCAATTCGTGCGGGCAGTTGTTGGCCGGGTGACAATGTCCGGAAGGCGTCCTTTGACGCTCAAACCGGCTGATCCTGTCGCACACCGTACTTCTGGAGCTTGCGCTCCAGGGTGGGGCGACTGATGCCGAGGATCTGGCACGTCTTGCCCTTGTGACCCTTGGTCACCGTCATGGTCAGTTCGATGAGCATCCGCTCCGCCTCCTCCAGGGTGGGGATGCGGCTGGGGTCATCGATCTGGGCGACCAGGAAGTCGGGCAGGGCGTGTCCGTTGCCGTGGACGGGGTGGCCGTTGACGGGGGCCCCCCCATGGTCGGGCTCGGTGGTATCGAGCGCGGGCAGGTTGTCGCTCAGCAGCACCTCGCCGGGGGCGAGCACCACCGCGCGCGTCAGGACGTTCTCCAGCTCCCGCACATTGCCCCGCCAGGGCAGGCGCATGAGGTGATCCAACACCTCGGGCGGCACCCGGGTGACGCGCTTGTGCACCTTCTCGTTGATGCGCTCCAGCAGGTGGTGCACCAGCGAGGGGATGTCGTCCCGGCGCTCGCGCAGCGGGGGGAGCTGCAGGGTAATGACCTTGAGGCGCTGGTAGAGGTCCTCGCGGAAACGGCCGGAGGCGACCTCGTCCACCAGGGTGCGGTGGGTGGCGGCGATGACGCGGGCGCGCAGTTTGATGCGCTTGACGCCGCCCACGCGCTCGAACTCGCGCTCCTGGAGGACGCGCAGCAGCTTGGCCTGGAGCATCAGCGACATGTCGCCGATCTCGTCCAGGAAGATGGTGCCGTCCTCGGCCATCTCGAACTTGCCGGGCTTGACGGCGTTGGCGCCGGTGAAGGCGCCCTTCTCGTGGCCGAACAGCTCGCTCTCCAGCAGCGTGTCCACGATGGCCGAGCAGTTGATGCCGATGAAGGGCTTGGGCTCGTCGTAGGAGTAGTTGTGGATGACGCGGGCGATGAGCTCCTTGCCGGTGCCGCTCTCGCCGTGGATGAGGACGGTGGCGCGGCTGGCGGCCACCTTGCCGATCTCCTTCACCAGCTGCTGCATGGACGGGCTGGTGCCGACGATGTCCCCCAGGCGCGCCGCCGCGGTCTCCACGTTCACCGTGGCCGCCCGGCGCGACAGCTGCCGGTACTCCAGGGCGCGGGACACCACGATGTCCAGGGCCGTCAGGTCCGGGAAGGGCTTGTGGATGTAGTCGAACGCTCCGGCCTTCATGGCCCGGATGGTCGTCTCCATGTCATGGAAGGCGGTGACGAGGATGATGCGCGCGTCACCGCACAGGCTCTTCATCTCCTCGATGATGTCCAGGCCCGTGCGGTCCGGGAGCTTCATGTCGAGGATGACGACGCCCGGCATGACCTCCTGCGCGACCCGGAGCGCCTCGGAGGCGCGGGTGGCCGTCACCACCTGGTAGCGCGGAGCGCCATCGTGCTCGATGTCCTCGAAGTGCATCTTCAAGGACTCGAGCAGCGAGAGGTCGTCGTCGACGATGAGAAGCGTCTCCATGTTCCTCAGGCGGCGAAGGTGAGCGTGAACACGGTGCCGGTCCCGGGAGCCGTCTCGGCGGAGGCGTCACCCCCCTGGTGCTGCAGCACGCGGCGCAGGGCCGCCAGCGACAGTCCGGCACCTCGCGCGAGGTGGCACTCGTACGGCTTGAAGATCGATTCCCGTTTCTCCTCGGGCTGCAGGCCGCCGGGCTCCACGAGCTCCATCACCACCCGGCCCTCGGAGCCGGGGCGGATGGCCACCTTCACGGTGCCCCCCTCCGATGACATCCCCATGGCCACGTTGAGCAGCACCTGGGCCAGCACCGGCCGCAGCCTGCCCGCGTCCACCCGGACCTTGGGCACGTCCGGTGCCTCGTCTATCTGTATCTCGACGCGGCGCTCGGTCAGCTCCGGGGCCACCATGGCCATGGCCTCCTGCACGAGGGTGCGCGGGGCGTGCTGCTCCAGGTTGGGCGTGGTGCCCCGGCCGTACTCGGACAGCTGCCAGAGCATCCGCTCCAGGGTGCGGATCTCCCGGTTGGCGATGGTCAGCCGGCGCTGGTCCCTCTCGGACAGGCCCGTGTTGCGCGCCAGCGTCTGCACCGCCATCTTCACCGAGCTGAGCGGGTTGCGCAGCTCGTGGCTCAGCTGCGAGGCCAGCCCCGAGAGCTGCACCGGCGGCGCGCCCTCCATCAGGGTGCGCAGGTCCACGATGACGGCGCTGGCCTCGCCCTCCTCCATGACGAGCGTCAGCCGCAGGGGCACCGGATCTCCCCCGCCGAGCGAGCCATAGAGGAACTCCACGGCCCGCCGGTCCTCGCGGGCCAGGGCATCCAACTGCCGGACCTTCTCCGGGGTGGTTCCCAGCACCACGTGGAGCGGCCGCTCCATCAACTCCGGGGCGGGGCGATGCAGCGCGCTCTCACCATCTCCCACGACGCGAGTCACTCGCAGGCTGGGGGACCATGAGATCTGGACGGCTTGCAGCAAGTGGAGGTTCATGGGCAGGTGCGAAACATAACGAATCGACATCCCGGATGTCCCCTCCGGGGGCTGGGGTTCTCCTTTAGAATCCGATACTTGGCGCTCTGGGCCCCCCGGGGGTTGCCCTGAAGGGCGCCTGGCTGTCCGCCAGGTAACATTTCGGCCGTCATGGAAGTCCGCCAGACGGCGGGTCCATGGAATCCGAGGGAAGTGCGATCATCCTCCCGATGACGGATGGAGGTGCGGTGGGGACCCATGTAGGTTGCACATCGTCGTTGGTGGCTGACCCCCGCCACCTGCCACCCCCGGAGATTCCATGATCGCCACCAAGAAGAACCTGAAGAAGCTGGGCAAGCGCCGTGGTCAGGGTATGACCGAGTACATCATCATCGTGGCCCTGATCGCCATCGCGGCGATCGGCGTCATCACCCTGTTCGGCAACAACATCCGCAAGCTCTTCGGCGCCTCCGCCGAGGCCCTGGCCGGTAACGAGGACGTGAAGAACACGGGCCAGACCGCCAAGCAGCAGCTGCAGCGCAAGTCGCTGACCAACTTCGGCGCCAACCAGGCCGACTGAAGCACCGTGGGCACCGCGTGATGCGGTGGCCGCACACAGCCCCGCGTGGCCTCCGAGGCCGCGTGGGGCTGTTGCTTTTTCCGGGGAGCCTCCTCTGAAGGGAACTGGACCCACCTGGCGCAACGCCCTGTTCTGGCTGGCCTGGGCCACGCTGCTCGCGCTCGCGCTCGCCGCCCGCACCGCGGACGGGCGGAATGTGCTCGGCGGCGGCTTCGTGGAGCTCGTCCCCACCGACTCGCACTACTACATCCGCTTCGCCCGGCTCCAGCAGCTCGCCTTTCCGCGCTTCGAGCCCTTCGACCCGTACATCAACCACCCCACCGGGGCCTCCATCATCTGGCCTCCGTTGCATACGTGGGGCGTGGCCCTCTTCCTCGCACTGGGTCCGGCGCAGCCCGAGCGCGCCGCCGCGTGGGTGGGTCCCGTCGTCTCCCTGCTCGAGCTGGGTCTGCTCTCGCTGCTCATCCGCCGAGGGTGGGGGAGGGGCGTGGCGCTCGGGACACTCGCGCTGCTCGCCCTGGTTCCCTCCGCGGTGATGGCCGGGACGCTCGGCACCGCGGACCACCACGTCCACGAGCCCACCCTCGCCGCCCTCTGCGCGCTCCTGCTGGGCCGGGCGCTGGCGCGGCGCAGTGTCATGCTCGGTGCCGTCACGGGCGCGGTGCTGGGGCTCGCGCCGCTCTTCACCACCAGCGGCTTCGTGTTGCTGCCGGGTCTCGCCGCCGCTCTTCCGTTGGCCGCCCTGCTGGGCCGGGACGTCCCGGGCCCCGGCATGGGCCGCGTGGGGTTCGCCATGGGCCTGGGCGCCGCCGCGGTGCTGGCCCTCGGCGTGGCGCTGTTCGGCGAGCCCTCGTCCCTCACGTACCACGGCCTCACGTCCTTCCAGCCCCTGCTCGCCCTGGCCCTGCTCTCCGGGGCCTCGGGCGTCGCCTCCCTCCTCGAGCGCCGCCGCGGTGGGTTCCTCCAGCTCGGACTCGCCCTGCCGTGTGCGCTGCCGCTCGTCCCGGAGGGGGTTCGCGCCTTCCAGCACCTCCTGCTCGGGGATCCGCTGCTCGCCGTCGTCATGGAGTCCATTCCCCTCTGGAAGGATCCGGACTTCGCTCGCGAGCTGCTCGGGCCGGTGCTCCTGTTGCTTCCGGTGGCGCTCGTCGCCGCGGGCGTGCGCCTGTGGCGGGAGCGGGAGGTGTCCCTGGCCCCCGTCTTCCTCGTCGCGCTCTCGCTCACCGCCGCCTCACTCCTCCAGGCGCGCTTCACCCAGGCCCTCGTGGGGAGCGCGGCCCTGCTCATCGCTTCCTCGCTGGCGGGGGTCCCGCGGGGGTTGCGTCCGTTGCTGCGGCGGGCCTCGGTGGCCGTGCTCGCGCTCGTGGGGTTGCCCCTGCTCGGCGAGGCCATGCCCCGGCCGCCCTCCCCGGAGCCGAGCCCCATCGCTCCCGTACGCTCCACGCTCCTGTGGATGCGGGAGCACACCCCTCGGCCCTCTCCGCCCTGGGACGTGCGCGTCCACCCCGACTGGGGCGTCGTCGCGCAGTACGACATGGGGCACCTGCTGGTCCTCTGGGCCGAGCGCCCCGCGGTGGCCACGCCCTTCTCCCAGGTGCCCGTGCACCAGCGCGCCAATGCCCAGGCCACCGCCGTCCTCGGCGCCTCCACCGAGGACGAGGCCTATGCCCGGGCCCGCGAGCTGACCGCGCGCTACCTCCTGCTCACCCCGTTCAACGCGCTGCTCGGCCGTCCCGGTCAGTCCCTGGAGGGCACCGTCTCGCCCTGGCTCCACGAGCACGCGGGGCTGGCCACCGGAGACCGTGCCGCGAGCAGCCACTTCCGTCTCGTCCATGACTCGGCCGAGTCGCGCCGGAAGAAGCCCGGGCTCCCGTACGCCCGTTTGTTCGAGGTGGTGCCCGGTGCCGTGCTGCGCGGCCGCTGCGGCCCTGGCGCTCCCGTGACGGCCGTGCTGGAACTGGAGACGGCTCGTGGCCAGACGCTCCGGTATGAGCCGCGCACCACCACCGGGCCGGATGGCACCTTCGCCCTGCGCGTGGCGTACCCCACCACCCGAGACACCCGTGAAGCCGATGTGCTCGCCCGAGGGCTCTACCGCCTCGACTGTGCTGGGGGTGGTGGCACCGCCCTCGTCTCCGAGCAGGCCGTGCGCGAGGGGCAGGAGGTGGAGGTGGCCGTGGATCTCACCGCGCGGTGAGTCCGGCTTCCACGCTTCGCCGCTCGGGCCCGCGAGGCCGGAGCGCCAGGGCCAGCGCGCCGAGTGCGAGCACGGAGAGCATCGCTCCCAGCCGGAAGCTGAGCGGGCGGTAGTCGAAGCGGACCTCGTGCGTTCCCGGAGGCACGCGGACCGCGCGCATGACGGCGTTGGCTCGCAGCACCGGCACGGGGGCTCCATCCAGCGTGGCCTCCCAACCCGGATAGTGCGAGTCGCTCAGCAGCAGGTAGCCCGGACCGCACGCCTCCAGCGACACCTCCACCCGGGACAGGCCGGACTCCGTCACCCGGGCCGTCGAGCCCTCGCAGCCGGGGCCCTCCAGGGGCTCGCCCTCGGAGAGCAGGGCGGTGCGGCGCAGCGGTTGCGCGGGGTCCATGAAGGCCGCCTGGGCCTCGGCGTCACCGGCCACGCGCGCGGTGTGCACCACGAAGGCCCTCGGCACGGCGGTGTCCGAGCGGTAGAGCGTGGGCAGTCCCGGCAATGTCAGCACGGGCACCAGGTCCTCGAAGGGCGGCGGGCCCCGGCGCACGTAGTAGCCCACCCCGGCCAGGTCGAAGGCCGCGCGCGCTCCCGATTCGTAGAGGGACTCGATGCGCAGCGGCTCCGGCGCGCCATAGCCCTCGAAGACGCGCAGCCGCTCCTCGACGAAGCGGTTGGGCACCAGGGCGTCCCGGCTGAGCGCGATGTACGAGCCCTCCTCGCCGGGCAGGGGCGCGGCGGTGGCGCTCGGGGTGACGGAGACCTCGGAGAGCTCGTCCGAGCCGAGGTCCACGCTGACGCGGCCCGCGTACCCGGGCGGAATGGCGGCGGCGAGCCGGGACGCCCGGCGGAGTGAAGCGAGGGATGCGCTGCCCGTGTTTCCCTGCAGCAGGTGGAAGGCGCCCAGCTCCACGAGGGCCACCACGGCCAGCGCCCGGCGGACGCGGAGCCCCCGGCCAGGGCCGGCGGCGGGGAGGATGAGGGCGAGGGCACCCGCGCCGAGCGCCAGCACCACCCACGGCAGTCCGGCCTCCACGCCGGAGCGGAAGACGGGGAGCCGGGCGAGGGGAGGGCCCACGAGCAGGGCGGCGAAGAGCGCGGCCACCACCGCGGCCACGTGCACGAGGGAGCGGCGTCCCCTCCGGGCCCGGCGTGCGAGCACGTCCAGTCCGAAGGCGGCGAGCACCGCGAGGCAGAAGGCCGCTCCAACGAAGTACTTCACCGGGTAGCGGAAGAGGTGGAAGGGCGGCAGTTGGAGAACGAGCGCCGCCGGGGGGAAGTGCGCGCCGAGCGCGAGCAGCGTGAGGACGAGCGCCCCCAGGCCGAAGGGCAGGGCCCGCCGCGAGCGTCCCAGGCCCGCGAGCGCCAGGGCGCAGACGAGGGTGCCCAGGAAGAGGACGAGGATGAAGAACTGGTCGTCCCCCTCCCAGTAGCGCGAGCGCGGGTGCTCGGCGAAGGGCCATGCCACGGAGAGGAGCTGGGGCCAGGAGAGGGACCACTCGAGCTGGTCCGTCCGTCCGGCGCCTCGGGTGGAGTTCCGGGCGAACTCGAGCGCGGGCAGGGCCACCAGTGCCCCGAGTACGAATCCCCAGGCGAGCCCCGTCCCGGTGGCCACCAGCGTGCGCACGTCCCTCCGCGCGGCGAGCGCCACGGCGAGGGCGAGCGGGGCCTGCCACAACCATGTCTCCGGCGAGCCCGCGAGGAAGGCGAGGCCCGCGACGAGCGCCACCTGCGCGGCCCGGCGCGGAGAGGGCTGGAGCGCGGCGCGGCGCGAGGCCAGCAGGAGGAGGCCCGTCCACGCGGCGGCGCTGACCACGTTCTGCTGAGCGGACAGGTCGGCGAAGGGGGCCGAGAGCGCGAAGGCGGCGGCGGCCAGCATGGCCGCGGGGCGGGAGGCGCGCAGGTGACGCAGCAGCAGGAAGGTGCCCACGGCCGCGAGCACCACATGGAGCAGGTGCTGGAGGGTGAGGCCGAGCTCCGGGCCCGCGAGCAGCACGGTGAGCAGCCGGGGCGGATAGAAGACCTGCGAGTACAGCGTCGCGGCGAACGGTTGCCCCAACCGCGGGTAGGGATTCCACAGGGGCACTTCCCCGGACCGCAGCGCCTCGAGGAGGAAGGCCGAGTCCGGGATGAAGATGCGGAAGGCGTCGCGCCCGGCCAGCACCTTCCCTTGAAGGAGGGGGCGGTACACGAGACCCATTCCGGCGAGGAGCCCCAATCCGGGGATGAGCCACCCGCTGACTGTCCGGCGCGTCGAGCCCGATGGCGTCATCGCGCCGGCAGCCTAATCCCCTTCAGGTACGTCCGCGAAGGCGTGCCCCTGAGAAAAAGCGCTGACACCGCGCTCATTTCCCCTCGCCCTCCGGGAGAGGGACGGGGTGAGGGTGCCACGCATCCCAGGTTGAACCCCCTGTCCACGAGGTGGGCCACGGGTTGGAGAACGGGGACAGATACCCTCACCCCGACCCTCTCCCGAGGGGAGAGGGGATATTGTTGAAGGGGTGAGGGGAGATGACTGGAGGGGAGATGACTGGCGGATGCGCGTCAGAAGGTCGCCTGGACCAGCAGCCGCGCTGCGATGACGTTCTGCCGCGAGATGGGCGCTCCCTTCTTGAGCAGGCTGGTCTGATCCGGCTGATCGGTGAGGAGGTACGAGCCCACCGACTCCTCGAAGATGACCGGAGTGTTGAGCTGGATGGGCAGGTCCGCGATGATCTTCGCCCCGAAGCCCTTGAACGAGTAGGTGATCGCCGGAGTCACCTCCTGGAGGGCGCGCTTGCCGGTGATGGGCGCGCTGCCCACGGCGAACCGCTCGTCCGGGAGCACGAGCGCGTACCGCAGCGCCACCTGCACCGGATTCCACTGGTACGCCACCTGCGCCCGGCCACCCGCCACCCGGATGTCGCCGTAGTCATTCTGGTAGACGCCGAAGTTGCCCTCCAACTCGCCCGACAACACACCCGGGCCCACGGGCGCGCGCGCCGCGGCGTCCGCGCCCACCTGCCACAGCCTGCCCAGGGTGAACGGCGCCTGCGCGAGGAACGGGTTCCAGTTCCCGTTGATGAGCAGCGACTTCTCCGCCGGCCGGGTGTTGAGCACCGTCGAGTGGCCCACCAGCGAGTCCTTCATGTAGAAGCCGTTCACGAAGAACGCCATCTGCAGCTTGTCGGGCATGGCCTGGAGGTTGCGCGTCGCGAAGACGTCCTCGCCGATGCCGGTGTCGACGCCCGCGCGCAACACCACCATCGGGGTGCCGAGGGTCTGCGGCAGGTAGCGCTCGGGGATGCCCCGGCCGCCGCCCGTGAAGATGCCCACGCCCGCCACCAACGGGCCCGCCTGGGTGTGGAAGGTCGCGCCCACGTCCCGGCCCACCCGGAAGGCCAGGTTCTGGATCGACCGGTCCGCGAAGAGCAGGGTGCCCGACTCCGTCAGGCGCTCGCGGCCGTAGGGCACCCGGAACTGGCCCACCCTCACGTACGAGTTCCCGAGGATCTTCACCGGGATGTCCACGTACATGTCCAACAGGCCCAGCGAGATGCCCGGAGTCGGCGCCTTGATCTCGTCCTCGCCACCGAAGGCGAGCATCACGCCGTAGCGCCAGTCCTCCACGTTGCCCGAGAGCATGACCCGGCCCTGCTTGAGGAAGAGGTAGAGCCGCTCGTCGTTCCGGGCGCCGTCGTCGAGCCTTTGGGCGAAGCCGAGCAGCTGCAGCCGGCCTCCCACGTTCATGGTCGCGTTCTCCGTCTTGAGAACCTCCGCGCCCTGGGCCACGCCCGACACACCAAGGAGTGCAGCGGCAAGGGTTGCTGCCAGATTCTTGAGCTTCATGGGGTCTTCCTCTCGAGGGTTCTTGATGGGCGACTGAACCGGCCGCCTCATGCCGCGACGACAGAGCAAGCCGCGCGCCAACTCGCTTCCCAAGAGGAGGAGAGGGAAAGGGCCCGCATCATCTGCGCGGATCCCTCCGCCCGCGCAGGTCTTGCACCGTGAGGCGCTCCGCTCCGCTCCGTGACCCGCCACGGCACATGGCTTGAAGGAGGGTGGGGCGTACCCGATGGAGACCTCGATGCCCAATCCCTCTCAATGGAGCAGAAGCCGCCCCGCGGGCCTTCTCCGAGCGGCGCTCCTTCTCCTGCTGTCGTGGGGACTGGCTCCGTCGGTCCGGGCCCAGGAGGCCCAGGCGGGTGGTGAGCGGCCCTTCATGGAAGGCGAGGTGCTCGCCTATCAGGTTTCGCTGGGAAAGCACGGGCGGAGCGGGACGGGATGGTTGCGCGTTCAGTCCGCCCCGCCGTTGCGTGAGGAGCCGGTGGTGCTGCTGCGCTTCGACTTCGAGACGAGCGTGGGGCCCTTCCGCATCCAGCACCACTCGCGCTCGTGGCTGAGCTCCCGGCGCATGGCGGCCCTGCGCTACGAGGTGGACGAGCGCATCCCGCTCAAGTCCGTCCGCGAGCGGGTGGAGATCTTCCCCGACGAGGGGCGGTGGGTGCGGCCCACCACCCAGGGACGGAGCAGCTCGCCGGAGCCGCTGGACGAGCTGTCCTTCCTCTATGCGCTGCGCACCATGGAGCTCACGCCCGGGCGCGTGCACCGGATGGACCGGCACTTCGATGCGCGGCGCAACCCGGTGGTGGTGCGCGTGCTGCGGCGCGAGCCGTTGCGCGTCCCGGCCGGAGAGTTTTCCACCGTGGTGGTGGAGATGGAGGTGCGCGACCCCGAGCGCTTCGGGGGCCGCGGCCTGCTGCGTCTGTACCTCACCGATGATGAACGCCGGCTGCCGGTGCGCATCGAGTCGCAGGTGCCCGTCGCCGGGCAGCTGGTCCTCGAGCTCGAGCCGCGCCCGCCGGACAACGAGAGGAGAGCCGAACCATGAAACGCTTTGTTCCGCTGTTGATGATGACGCTGGGTTGGCCGGGGCTGGCCGCCGCGCAGACCGCCGTGGAGTTGCAGCCGGGTGGCGAGCTGGCCATCGACGGGACGTCCACGGTGCGCAGCTTCACCTGCAAGGCGAAGGGGATGGACGCCCGCTTCACCCCGGGCGAGGCCGGCGGTGCGCTCACATTGGAGCAACTGGCCGGAGCGCTGCGCGAGGCTCAGCTGGAGATTCCCACCAGCAAGCTCGACTGCGCCAACGGGACGATGAACGAGCACATGTCCAACGCCCTGCAGCAGCAGCAGCACCCCACCATCCGCTTCCGGATGAGTGGCTACGAGGCGAGCGCTCCAAAGGACGGCCAGGTGCCCCTGCGCATCCGCGGCGAGCTCACGATGGCGGGGGTGACGAAGCCGGTGGACCTGGTGGCCCGCGCCTCGAGCACGCCCGAGGGCAAGCTGCGCGTGCAGGGCCGGTACCTGCTGCGCATGACGGACTGGGGCGTGCGCCCGCCCACCCTGATGCTGGGCACCATGAAGGTGGGTGACGCGGTGGTCATCCGCTTCGACCTCGCGCTCGCGCGGAAGTAGGCCTCGGGCACCACCGCTCAGGCGGACTTCGCCTGGCCGCTGGCCTTCCCGACCTTGTCGGCCACGGGCATGTAGACGCGGAAGGTGGTGCCCTTGCCCACTTCGCTGGACACCTCGATGCGCCCCCCCATCGCCGTGACGATGCCATGGCAGATGGACAGGCCCAGCCCCGTCCCCACGCCCACGGGCTTGGTGGTGAAGAACGGCTTGAACAGCCGCTGCAGGTTCTCCGGCGGAATCCCCACGCCCGTGTCCCGCACCGACACCACCACCCAGCTCTCGTCCACCCGCTCCGTGATGACGTGGACGCTGTGCGCCTTCGCGTCCCCCTCGGGAATGGCCTGGCCCGCGTTGACGAGCAGGTTGAGGAACAGCTGCCCGAGCCGCGACTCGTTGGCCAGCACGCGCGGCACCTCCCCGTACTCCTTCACCAGCTGCGCGCGGTGGCGGATGGTGGTGCGCGCCAGGCTCGCGCACGAGTCGAGCACCGCGTGGATGTCCACCGGGCCGAAGTGCTCGTCCTCCCGGCGCGAGAAGCTCCTCAGGTCATGCACGATGTTGCGCATGCGCTCGCCGCCCTCGAGTGCCTCGCGCAGCGCCTGTTGCACTTCCCGCGACTGCTCGTCCGACAGCGGCTTGCCCGCCTCGCCCGCTTCCCCCAGCTCGTCCACCGCGAAGCGCAGGTTGCTCAGCACGTAGGAGATGGGGTTGTTGAGCTCGTGCGCCACGCCCGCCGCCAGCGTGCCCAGCGACACCATCCGGTCCGTGGTGCGCAGCTTCTCCTGCACCTGCTTGCGCTCGGTGACGTCGCGCGCGATGGACACCACCGCCGGCTGCCCATCGAAGGGAATGGAGAACGTCACCACCTCGCCCAGCACCTGCTGCCCTTCCCGGTACCGGAAACGCACCTCCCGCGCCGAGCCGGGCTGGGACGTCTCGGCGAGCGAGTCCTGCTCCCCGGGCATGAGCAGCTCCTCCACCGCCCGGCCCCGCAGCTCCTCCTCGCGCGTGTAGCCCAGCAGCGCGACGGCCGCGGGGTTGGCGAAGAGCAGCCTCCGCTCCCGGTGGACGAAGACGGCGTCCGGCGTGCGCTCGATGAGCGTGCGGAAGCTCGCCTCCGAGCGCCGCAGGGCCTCCCGCTCCTGGCTGAGGCGCTCGGCCATCTCGTCGAAGGCCCGGCCCAGCGCCCCCATCTCGTCCATCCCGCGCAACCCGGCGCGTGCGCTCAGCTCTCCCCCCGCGAGCTGGTGGGCGACGAACTCCAGGCGCCGCACGCGCCTCCCCAGCGCGAAGTGGAAGAAGAGCCCCAGCAGCCCGGCGATCAGCACCAGCAGCAGGCTCGAACGGAGCGCGGAGCGCTCGGCCCGGTAGCGCTGCGCGGCCTTGAGCTGCGTCAGGTCGTGCTGGAGGTAGAGGATGCCCACCTGGCTCCCCAGGGGCTGGGGGCTGAGCTGGATGGGGTAGTAGCCCTCCACCCGCGAGCCGTCCTCGCTCACCTGCACGTCCCCGCTCATCCGCACCCTCGCGGTCTTCATGCGGGCGAGGGCTCCCGGACGGATGAGCTCCGGCCAGGCCTCCCAGACCGGATGGCCGAGCAGGTCCAGCCGGGTGGCGGCCAGCACGTTGCGCTGGTCATCGAGCAGCAGTCCCACCGTCAGGTGGGGATTGGAGCCCAGGTCCGCGAGCTCCTCGCGCACGGCCTCGAGCTGTCCGGTGCGCAGCAGGTACTCGAGCGTCCCCTGCAGGTGCGTCATCCGCTGGGTGACGTCCTCGCGCACGTGCTCCTCCACCTGCTGCTCGCGGTGGACCATGTCGCGCCCCAGCGTGTAGAGGCCGAAGAAGCACGCATACGCCAGCAGCAGCAGCGGGACGAGCACCCGCATGGTCAGCAACCGGTGCCACCCGGCGCGCCGTGTGGGGACGGAAGCGCTCATGGCGACACCCGCGTCAGTGGCGCCGTCTCGAGCATCCGCGAGGACTCCGTCCGTCCTGGGAGCCCGGGAAGCAGCTGGTGGTGCCGCAGCAACTCCCCCATCTGCTCGAGCGTCTCCCGCAGGACGGGCCGCGGGCCGGTGAGCAGGGTGTGCTGGGACGGCTCGTCCATGAGCCGCACGCCGGCCATGGCCTCCTGGAAGCGCTGGGGGTCCAGGCCGAGCCGGCCCGACATCCGCTGCATCGCCTCCTGGGGATGTTGCTGCTTCCAGGCGAGCGTGGAGAACCAGCCGCGCAGCAGCGCGTCCACGTGCTGGGGCCAGGCCTCGAGGAACTCCTCGCGCACCACCACCACGTCGATGATCTCCCCGGGGAGGCGGGAGCTGTCGAAGAGCCTGCGGGCGCCCAGGCTGGCGAGCCGCTGGCAATACGGCTCGAAGGTCACCACCGCATCCAGCTCGCCCCGCTGCCATGCCGCCACATGGGTCTCCAGGGGGCGGATGTCCAGCCGCACGTCCTCGTGCCGCAGCCCGGCCTGCTCGAGCGCCCGGGTGAGCATGTACATCCCGAGCACCGACTCCTCGGAGCTGATCCGCCGGCCCTGGAGCGCGGAGATCGACTCCAGCTCGGGCCGGGCCATCACGCAGTCCGCCCCGTGCGAGGCGTCGAGCACCAGCACCACCTTCGGATCATGGCCGAGCTGCTCGAGCGACAGCACCTCCTCGAGGGTGGTGGACACCGCGTCGATGGCGCCGTTGCGGAACGCGCGCATGAGCTGGGCGGAGGACACGTACTCGACCAGGTGGATGCGCTCGGAGGGGAGCAGTCCCAGCTTCTGGCCGAGGAAGAGCGGCTCGTTGCCGGGCCAGGGCGTCGTGCCCAGCCGGAGCCGGGGCTCGGGCGTGGGCGTGCATGCGCACAGCAGCAGCAGTGCCGCGAGCAGCCAGCTCTGGGGTCTGGGTGCGTTCATTCCGGGTCCAGATCCAGGATATCAAGAAAAGCGCCCGCGTCGCGACGATCCTCCAGGCTGCCTGCCCTCCAGGCAATCAGGCCCGCTTCACCGGGAAACCGATGGGGCCGCCTCGTGTATCCGCTGGACGCGGGCGCGCAGGGACTCCAGGGCCTGCTGACCACCGGGGGCCGCGTGCAGGTGCTCGAAGATGAAGCCCGGCCCACCGGCGACGAGCCGCTCGACGGTGGCGGCGCTCTCCCCGGGTGGCTCCCGGGGGAGGAAGTCCAGCACCGGATTCATGTCCCGGTTGATGAGCGGCACGTGCGAAGCACCACGCCCCCGGGCCGCAGGTGCCGGCGCGCCTCGCGGAAGTGCTCCTGGGTGTAGAGCCGCAGGCCGTCCTCGCTCGCGAGCATCATCGCGTCCGACAGGATGACGTCGTACGTGTCGGGGCTCATCTTCAGGACGTGCCGGCCGTCCATCACGTCCACGCGCACGTTGGCGCGCCGGCTGGCCTTCCCGTTGAGCGCCTCGAAGTACTGCTCGGCCATCGGAATCAGGTGCTCGTCGAGCTCGGCGATGTGCAGCAGCTCGGGCTCGTGCCCACCCGGCTTCGATATCCCCTCTCCCTCCGGGAGAGGGACGGGGTGAGGGTATCGGATGCCCGTGCCGGCCCCCCGTGTCAGGCGCAGCACCCAGGGCTGGAGACCGGGCACGGGGGTGGAGGCGGCATCGCTCGCCGGGAGGCCGGGAGGATCGGGCGGACGGAGCACCGCGGCCGGGGTCTGTCTCATCGGGGCGTGAGCGCGAGGATGCCACGACCTCGGACTTCTCTCGGATCCACGCCCGCTGGGAGCGCCCGCGCACCGGGTGGAAACGGGTCAACCCCGTTTCGTGAGAACCCGGATAAATCACGGCTTTTTACTGGATTACTGGATAATTCCAGCATAGCTGGCAACCCGTGTGCCTTCCCCGAGCGGGGCTGGTGCACGGAAGGTGCTTGTGAAACGAGGGTTGCCATGACGAAGGACTTCCTGAAGGACCGGGTGTGCCTGGTGACGGGTGGGGCCCAGGGGATCGGCTGGGCGACGGCGCGGCGGCTCGCGGAGGCCGGAGGCACGGTGTACGTGTGCGACATCTCCGAGGAGCACCTGAAGACGGCGTCGGCGAGGGCGGCCGAGCTGCCCTGGCCCGGGCGCTTCCACTTCGCCCGCTGCGACGTGGCGGACCGGCAGGGAGTGGAGGCGTGGTGCCAGGGGGTGCTGGAGAAGGAGGGCCGCATCGACGTGCTGGTGAACAACGCCGCCTTCATCCGGTGGGAGAGCGTGCTGGACATGTCCGTGGAGGACGTGGAGCGGACGATGGAGGTGGGCTTCAACGCCATCGTGTACACCACGCGCAAGGTGCTGCCCTCCATGCTGGAGAAGGGGCGGGGCCACATCGTCAACGTGGGCTCGTCCGCGGGACGCGTCTTCGCGGGCAGCTCGTCCGCGGCCTATGCGGCGGTGAAGGCGGCGGTGGGCGGGTACACGCAGATGTTGCAGGAGGAGCTGCGGAACACGCCGGTGCACGCGATGCTCGTGCGTCCGGGGACGGTGGCGGGGACGGAGTTCTTCGGCAAGCACGTGCCCTCCTCGCGTATGCCCCGGCTGGCGGACTTCGTGCGGCCCCTGAGCCCCGACGAGGTGGCGGAGGCCATCCTGGAGGGAATCGGGCGGCGCAGGCCCATCGTGGACGTGCCCCGCTCGCTGGGCGTCTTCTACGTGCTCTTCGATCACGCGCCGGGCCTGCTGCGCTGGATGACGCGCGTGGGCGGCAGCGCCCGGAGTGATTTCGGCGTCCTGCCGGGCCGGCCCGTCTGAGGCGCGGCGTCAGCCGGTGGAGCGCAGACGGTGGACGAGGATGTTCTGGACCGCCTCGGCGACCCGCCCGGTGTCGGGCTGGAGCTCCTCGGGGAGCCAGTAGAAGAGCGTCCGGCCCTCGGCCTCCACCCGGGTGCGGAGAAAGGACATGCCTCCCGACTCGGCCCGCTCGCCGCTCCGGGGAAGGCAATGGCGGCACAGGCAGGGCAGGGGTCCCCGCGTATCGTGGGCCGTGAGGTTGATGCGCGGCCCCCCTTCCAGCAGCGCCACGTCCCCGGCCGTCAGCGTCCGAGGCGTCTGCAGGGACATGCCCAGGGCTCCCTTCGCGGCCTGGATGCCCTTGCCCGACTCGAAGCGGAGGCGGGGAATGAGGGCGGTGACGTCCGTGATGGGCACGCGGTTGGGGGCGGCGCGCCACTCGCCGTCCTCGAAGCGCAGGGCCTCGAGCACCGCCACCAGCCAGAGTGACTCCGAGGGCGGCCGCACGGTGACGAGGAAGAGGCGCCCTCCGGCGCGCAGCGGCTCCAGGTGCTTGCTGGCGCTGCGGTAGCGATCGGTGGGGAGTACCTCGCCAGGGGCACGTCCGGCCGCTTCCTTCTCGAACACGGCCTTGCTGATGATCGCCAGCATGTCGGGCATGTCCCCGATTCTATCAGGGCGCGTAGAGTCCGAGGGCATGGGCCTGTTGGATCCAGCCGTGGTGCGGCTGCTCGACGAGAACGCCGAGGTGCGCCGCGAGGCGGTGGAGGCCGTGGACACCTCGGCCGCGCCGGGCCGCTTCGCCCTGCGTCAGGCGCTGCTGACGGACGAGGACGCCGAGGTCCGCGCCTCCGCCGCGCGCCGGTTGGGGGAGCTCCGGGATGGGCGCTTCGTCCCGGCGCTGCTCGAGGCCCTGGGAGACCCGATGGCCAGTGTGCGCGACCGGGCCTGGCGCGCCCTGGCCCGGCTGGGTTCGGAGGTACTGCTGACACGGGTGCCCCGGGCCCTTCGCGAGGAGCCGGTCTGGTGGGTGCGCCGCGCGGCGATCCGGGCCGCGGCCTCGGTGGCGGGCTCGGGGGCCCTGGAGCTCCTGTTGGAGGCGCTGGAGGACCCCTTCTGGCGCGTGCGCAACGCGGCGGTGCAGGCGCTGGCCTGGTGGGGAGAGGCGGACGCGCTCGTGCGGCAGCGGGTGCGCGCCGGGGCCAGCGATTCCCGGAAGGGCGCGGTGAAGGCCGCCGCCGCGTACCTGGAGGGCGTGTGGGGTGGGGCGGCTCCGGCTTCGGCCGAGTCCCTCCTGCCCACGCCCGGGCCGTCCCAGGGAATGGCGGGGCCGCTCGACAACGAGGATCCGGCGGTGGTGACGGCGCGGCTCGAGCGGATGCCCGCCTCGGACGTGCCCGTGGCCGAGCTGGTGAAGTGGCTCGGAGATCCCCACGAGCCGCTGCGGGCCCTGGCCCGGCGGCGGCTGCGCGAGCGGAGGGAGCCGGAGGCCCTGCGGCTCGCGCTGCGGTGGTTGGACGAGCCGCGTGTCCCGCATGCCGCGGACGAGGTCCGGGCCCTGCTCGAGCGGCTCGACGTGGACGAGGTGGCGCTCGCGTTCCGGATTCTCGACGAGCCGCCGAGGCCGGGCGCGGTGGGGCTGGCGGCATGGGTGGCCGCGCGCAGGGCGCATCCGGGGCTGCTGGAGCGGGTCCGTCCCCTGGCCCGGCACCCCGAGCCCGCGGTGCGGCGCGCGGCGCTCTCGGGGCTCGTGCATGACCCGGAGAGCCGGGCCCTGGTCCTGTCCGCGCTCGAGGACTCCGACGAGACGGTGCGCGAGGAGGTGCTCGCCGCGTGGGAGCGGAGGCCGGTGGCCCCGGAGGCGCTCGAGGCCCATGCCCGGGCGCTGGTGGCCTTCGCGCCTCGCGCCCGTTCCCCTCGCGAGCGCCGGGCGGTGGCGGAGGCGGCGGCCTTCCTGGAGGACGAGCTCCCGCTGGCCCGGGCCTCGGGGGACGAGGACCCGTCCATCCGCGCGGTGGCGTTGGCGGCGCTCCTGGAGCTCGGGGTGCTCTCCGAAGCGGAGCTGCGCGAGGCCTCCCGGCACGAGGATCCGTGGATCCGCGCCGCCGTGTTGGACACGGACTCGGCGAGGGCCGCGTGCGGAAGCGACCCGGACCTGCCGGTGCGCCGCGCGGCGATGCACCTCCTCGTGTCCCGCCGGCACGCGCTGTCCGCCCCGGACTCGCGCGCCGTGGCGCTCCTGGGAGCGGGGTCTCCGGACCCGTGGATCCGCGCCCGCGCGGCCGGGCTGCTCCAGGCGGAGGGGGAGCGGGAGGAGCTGGGCGCGCTGCTGCGCCTGTCGCTCGACACCTCGCCCATGGTGCGGGCCGCGGCGGCCTCGGCGCTGGAGGCGTGTGACACGCTCGACGTGCGGCTGGCGGACCTGCTGCACGGCCCCGGGGCGGAGCGGGCCGAGGACGTCCGTGTCTCCGCCTACACGTGGTGGCTCCGCCAGGGGGATGACGCCGCCTTCGAGCGCCTGTGCGCCGTGTTGCGCGATGCCTCCGAGCCGGAGCGGGTGGCCTCGCACCTGGAGGCGCTGACGCTCGTCTTCCCCGACGAGGCCCTCGCGCGGGCTCCCGACATCGAGCGCCGCCGGCCCACGCGTTCGCAGCGGATGCAGGCGCCAGTCCGCGCGGCACCCGAGTCCCCGTTGCACTCCTCCCGGCGGCTCCTGGGCCGGACGGGGTTGAGCGTCTCGCCGCTCGTGCTCTCGGGTGCCCACGGCCTGCCGGTCAGCGCACTGGCCGAGGCCCATGAGGCCGGGGTGAACGCGTTCTTCTGGGAGCCGCGCTACACGGAGCTCACGCGCTTCCTGCGCTCGGGCCGGACGCGGAGGGACGGGCTCGTGGTGGTGGCGGGCACGTACCACTCGGGCGCCGAGGCCATCCGCCGGGACGTGCGGGCCGCGCTGCGCCTGCTGCGCACGGACCACCTGGATGTCTTCCTGCTGTTCTGGGTGCGCTCGCGCGAGCGGCTGGACGCGGAGAACTTCGAGGCGCTCGAGGCCCTGCGCGCCGAGGGCCGCCTCCGTGCCTTCGGCTTCTCCACCCACCACCGGGAGCTCGCACGGGAGGCTCTGAGCCAGCACCCGTGGCCGGTGGTGATGACGCGCCACAGCGCCGCGCACCCGGGCGCGGAGGCGGCGCTCTTCCCCGAGGCCCTCGAGCGCGGGACGGGCGTACTGACCTTCACCGCCACCTGTTACGGGCGCCTCTTGCGGCCCGCGCCGGGCGAGCCCCCGGACACGCCGCTCCCCAGCGCCGTGGACTGCTACCGCTATGCGCTGTCCCAGCCCGGAGTGGGCGCGTGCCTCAGCGCACCGCGCAACCACCGCGAGCTGAGGCAGAACCTGGAGGTGCTCGAGCGCCCCTGGATGATGCCGGACGTGCTGGCGGCGATGCGTGCCCACGGCGAGCGCGTACGAGCGGGCAACCAGCGCTTCAATGCCCTCGTGCGTCAGGCCCCGGGAGGCACGCGCGACACCCTGCTGGCGCTGCTCGACGAGGAGTCACCCGGCGTCTGAGAATTCGAGAGCGTGGCGACTGTTCACGGGCAACGGAGCCGGTGTGTGCTGGAGCATCCACGTGAACCCGCGCGGCGACACTTCTCCTGGAGCCCACCCCCACGGGCTCCAGGGGAATACGCCATGAAAGCCACCCAAGTGCTCGGAGTGATGCTGCTGGTCCTCACCGGAGGCTGTGGCCCGGTGGATGAACCCGTGAACCCGTCCGGGGCGCCTGCCCACACGGCGGCCCAGGCCCTCGAGGAGGGCAATGGACTCGCCTTCAACGGGCTCGCCTTCAACGGCCTGGCCTTCAACGGGCTCGCCTTCAACGGGCTCGCCTTCAACGGCCTGTCCAGCGCCAGCTTCTCGTCCTGGTTCCAGCAGCACCCGGCCGAGTCCAACCAGTTCATGAAGTACCTGGTCCATTGCTCCGTCCCGGCCGGGCAGACCCGGACGTACTCGGATGGCACGGCCACCCATGTCTGGAACGGCGGCCTCGGGCTGGCACCCGCCTGGTCCAACGGCTCGCCCGCGACGCTGGAGGAGCAGCAGGTCGTCTCCGCGTGCCTGGCCTCGCTCGTCAACAAGTACGGGCGCACCGTGCTCATCTCCATCCTGGGCACCAATGCGCTGGGGCGGTCCATTCCCACCACGGCCTCGGAGCGGGGCAGCTTCACCCTCCGGGAGGGGTGCTTCTTCGGCAACCTCTTCAACGGGGAGGGACTGTTCGCCGGCAACGATCAGGGCATGCTGTTCCCGGAGCAGAGCAGCCTCCGCGCCTGTGCGCTCTCGAGCGGCAATGCGTGCCCGCCGCTCACCCATGTGGGGAGCTGCCACGCGCGCTGCCAGCCGGACATCACGGGCTCGTACTTCATCCGGTGCACCGTCAACGGCGTCACCTACCACCCGCTCACCACGCGGCTGCGTCCCCAGGACATCTCCACGTGTGGGGACGGCATCTGCCAGCGGCCCAACGAGTCCTGCGGCACCGGCAACCGCGCCGACAGCTGCAAGCGCGATTGCGGCGTCTGCGACTGATCAGCCGCGGATGATGGGCGGCCGCATGGGCGCCCCGTGGATCTGCGCCTCCAGCTTCCGGGCCTGCTCCACCAGGGCCGCGTCGTTGCTGGCCTTCACGGGCTCGAGGGCCGACAGGGCCTCGGGCTTGCGGCCCTGCTTGAAGAGCGCCAGCGCGAGGTTGAGGCCCACCCGGGGCTCCTTCGGGTGCTCCTCGGACAGCACGCGGAGCACGCGCTCCGCCTCGGCGGCCCGTTCCTCCGCCAGGTACAGGCGCGACAGATCCAACATGGGCTCCAGGGCCCGCGGCGCGGTGCGGTGCAGCTCCTCCAGCACCGCGAGCGCCTCGGCGTGCTGGCCCTGCGCCGTGCGCACCTGCGCGAGCGCGTGCCGGGGCTCGAGCGCCTCGGGGGCGCGCTGGATGGCCTCCTGGAGCGCCTGGGCCGACTCGGGCAGCTTCCCCATGGTGAGCAGGGCCAGGCCGCGCTGGTAGAGGGGGTTGGCATCCCCGGGCTTGAGGGCCTCGAGCGCGCGCGCCGCCTCGACGGCCTTCTGGGGCTCGCCCATCACCAGGGCGCATTGGAAGCGCGCCTCCTGCAGCGGCGCCTCGCGGGGGTGGGCGGTCACGGCCTCCGTCAGCACGCCCATGGCCGCGCCGAAGTCCTTCAGGGCCATGAGCGCGCGGGCATGCAGCAGCCGGGGCATCCACTCGCCGGGGGCGAGCCCGCTGGCCACGCGGAACGCCTCCCTGGCCTTCTCCGGGCGGCCCTGGCGCAGGGCCACCTGTCCCAGGTCCACCAACGCCTGGGGGCTCTCGGGATGGAGGGTGAGCGCCGCGCGCAGCGCCTGGGAGGCCTCGGCGTCCATGCCCCGGCGCAGCAGGGCCTGGGCGTGGGCGTAGTGCTCCGCGAAACCGGCGCCCGGGGCCTGCGCCAGGCTGGCCAGCTCCTTCAGGATGCCGGGGCTGTCCCCATCATCGTCCAGGGAGGCGCTCAGGGCGCGCGCGGCCGGGTGCTGGGGGGAGATCGCCACCGTGCGCGCGAGCGACTTCCGGGCCGCCTCGGGCTGGCCGAGGGCGAGCTGGGCCCGGGCCAGGCCGAACCAGCAGTCCACGTCCTGGGGCTGCGAGCGGAGCGCGGCCTCGAAGGCGGAGACCGCCGCGGCGAAATCGCGTCGGGCGAGGAGCTGAAGACCTGGCTGGGCGTGCTCGGAAGGGTTCATGGCGCCGGGCATTGTAGCCCTTCCCCCGGGCACGCATCAGGGGATTGGGGGGACTCAGTCGTCCCAGGTGGTGAGCAGTCCGGGGACCTCGCGGGCCAGGTTGCCCGCGTTCACGTTGCCCGAGACGTCCAGGCCCACGCCCACGCCCACGGCCGCATAGGCCTTGGCCTTGAAGTGGGTGAAGCCGGCCTCGAACTCCGCGCCCGCCATGGCGCCCGCCGCCGCGGTGACGCCCAGCTTGCCCTTGGCCACTTCATTGCCGTTGATGGTGGTGGTGATTTCACCGGACAGGCTGCCCTTGGCGCCGGCGAAGCCCTCGGCTCCGGCCGTCACGGACACGCCGTCCTTGCCCACGTGCACCTTGAGGTTGATGGAGCCGTCGATGCCGACGTTGCCCTCGGCGCCCAGCTTCACCTTGACGGAGATGTCCTCTCCGTTGACCTTGAACTTGAACTCCTTCTCGGCCGACCCCTCCGCCTTGACGAGGTTGGCCTCCACCTCGAGCTTCAGGTTGATGTCGACGCCGCTCAGGCCCTTGGTCTGGACGTTCGCCTCGCCATCGACCTTGAAGCTGGGGCCCGTCACCTTGCCGCTGACGTCCACGCCGCCCGGCAGCTTGCCCTTGCCCTCGGCCAGGGTGGCGCCGCCCGCCTCGTAGAGGGGCTTGGAGTCCTTGCCCTTGGTGGACAGGAGCGTCGTCGTGCCCTGCGGGGTGACCTTGCCCTTCTGGGTGGGTTTGGTGTCCTTGCCCTTGTAGTCGTACTGGTCGCGCGTCCCGGTCTTCTTGTTGTCGTACGTCTTCGACTTCGTCGTCGTGGACGTCTGCTCGTTGGAGCGGGTCGTCGTGGTGGTGACGCGGTTCTCCTTCACCGCGCTCTTGGAGGAGCCATTGCCCGTCGTCGCCTTCTGCCTGCTCACCTCGATGCCGCTGCTGCGGGCATTGCTGTAGACGTTCGAATCAGAGCGGCGGATGGGAGGCATGGAGGTTCTCCGGCGGGAGCCACGAAAAAGGCCCGGAATTCTACGCTGACCCCATTATCGCGGAGTCGCCACGGGAGTTGCGTGATTCCGGCCGATTTTTCCGGGGAGCATGGCATCGTCCTCGGGATGACCTCGAACCGAAGGCGTTCCAAGGGGGTGTGGCTGGCGTTGGGATTCGCGGCCCTGGTGTCCGGCGCGCTCGCCGTCGCCATGGGGTACTCCTCACGCGTGGCCCGGGAGGAGGCGGGACAGGCGGAGTCACTCCCCGTCCTGGAGGCTTCCACCCTGGGTGGAATGGCACCGGGAGAGACGGTGCTGGTGGGGGGGCGGCTGGCCAGCGACAACCCCGTGCGGTTGCGCCGGTACGTGGCGTACCTGCACTTCGAGCCGTACCGGGACACCTCGGGGAGCAGCGCGCGGACGCGCTGGCGGGTGAGGGAGCGCGTGACGCCGCCCCTGCTGCTGGAGACGGGCTCGGGGCGGGTCCGCATCCGCAACGAGGACTATCAACTCGGGGCGGCCACGAAGGAGCCCGGGGAGCTGGACGAGCGGGGCCCCACCTCGTGGCGGGACGAGAAGGACGAGGGGGCGTGGGATCCATCGCGGCCGTCCACGGGGACCCAGTGGTACACGGGCTTCGAGGCGGGCCAGGACGTGGTGGTGCTGGGCTCGCTGGCGAGCGGAGGGGCGGCGCCGGAGGTGAACGCCACCCGCGTCTTCGGTGGCACGAAGGCGGAGCTGGTGGCCTCGGCCCGGAGCTCGGCCGGGTTCTTCCAGATCGCGGCCTGGGTGCTGGCCCTGGTGTGCGCGGCGGCGCTGCTGGGGTTGGTGTGGCCCCTCTTGGGCCGCTCGCGACGCTGATCACCCTCCGCCGGAAGGAGAGGGAAGTGGGGCGAGCAGGCGCGTGTCCTTCCCACCCCGTCCGGGTTGTGGTGAGCTTGTCTCCGGTGCTCCTGGGGTCGCGTGCAGCCAGCCTTCCGTCCGCGATGTCACGTCGCGGCTGCTGACGTTACCCATTGAAGAACGATGCAGTACGAGGTCTGCCTGCGGGCCTCCCGACCTCGTCTGCCTCTGCCGTGCAGGTGGCGGCGGCTCCAGGAGCACCGGTCTCCTCCTCGCCGGGTACAGCGCATGAACCTCGCCAGCCTCCTCCTCGAGCTCAAGCCCCTGCTGGCGGACCCCGACGCGAACTTCGAGCGCATCACCGAGCTGCTGGAGCGTCACCAGGACCTGGCCGAGTACGAGGTGGCGCGCTTCTTCGTGAGCCGCCACTGGCAGGCCCCCGTCGAGCGCAGGCTGCGCAGCGTGGACCCGCGCGAGCGGCTCCAGGGCGTGCGGCAGCTCCCGCTGCTCTTCTCCAGCACCACGGCGGCCCGGTGGCTCCGCCAGCGCGTGAAGGATCCCGACAACCGGGTGGCCCAGAGCGCGCGCTCCGCGGTACGCAAGCTGGGGCTCGCGGACGTGGCGCCGCCGGATCTCCGGGGGGACCCCCGCTACCGCCATGGTGCCGTGGGCGGGTGGAACCCCACGGGCTGGAACTTCGGCCTCTTCGCGAACCAGATTCATGGCTACAGGCGGCGGGTGAAGCGTCCGCCCCCCACCTCGGGCGAGCTGCCCGCGCTGCGCACCCGGGCCGATGTGGCGCGGTTGGTGGGCGTGGACGAGTCCGCGCTGGACGCGCTGATGCGTCCGGGCACGGAGGCGGGCTCGGGGTACGTGGAGTTCGAGGTCCCCAAGCGCTCGGGCGGGGTGCGCCGCATCTCGGCGCCGCGCCAGGCGCTCAAGGAGGTGCAGCGGGCCCTTCTCGACCAGGTGCTCGCGCGCATGACGCCGCACCCGGCCGCGCACGGCTTCATCGAGGGCCGCTCCACGGTGAGCAACGCGGAGCCCCACGTGGGCGCCACCGCGGTGGTGCGGGTGGACCTGGAGGACTTCTTCCCCACGGTGCACTACCGCCGGGTGAAGGGCCTCTTCCTGTCCCACGGCTACGGGGACGAGGTGGCCGGGGTGCTCGCCGGGCTCACCACGCACCGCGCGAAGCTGCCGGATGGGACGGTGGTGTGGCCGGGCGTGCTGCCCCAGGGCGCGCCCACGTCGCCGGCCATCGCCAACCTCGTCTGCCGGCGCCTGGATGCGCGCCTCACCGCGCTGGCCGGGAAGTTCGGCGCCACCTACACCCGCTACGCGGACGACCTGTCCTTCTCCTTCCGCGCGCCTCCCGAGCGCCTCGGCCGCTTCTTCTGGTGGCTCAACGCCATCCTCCAGCAGGAGGGCTTCACCGAGAATGGCGCCAAGCGGCGGGTGATGCGCCAGGGCTCGCGCCAGCGGGTGACGGGCCTCACGGTGAACCAGAAGGTCTCCATCCCCCGCGAGGAGCGGCGGCGCTTCAAGGCCATCCTCGCCAACTGCCGCGAGCACGGCGTGGCCTCGCAGGCCAGGGGCCGGCCGGACTTCGAGCGCTGGCTGGAGGGCTACGCGGCCTATGTCCGCATGGTGCACCCGGAGCTGGGCGCCCGCTGGCAGGGCGAGGTGAAGGCGCTGCTCGGGCGATGAGGGCCCGGCGGGGCCCGGTGGCGCTATGGGAAGGTCACGCCGTCGAAGCGCTCGCCTCCGCCGCTCGCCTCCTGGCTCCGCAGCTTCAGCGAGAAGGTTCCGCGCGCCTCCTGTTCGTCCATCTCCACCTCCACCCCGATGCTGCCTGACTTCCCCGGGAGAATGGGCTCCCGCTGCCACGCGCCGAGCACCTTCCACTCCTCGCCCTCGGGCCCCACCAGCACCGCCCCCGCCAGCGTCCAGGGCATGCTCCCGGTGTTTTGCAACTCCAGTTCCACGGCCAGCCGCACCACCTCGCGCTCACCTTCCGCGCGTGTCGTGCCGGAGCGGTAGCTGCGTGCGCTGACGCTGGTGAGCGTGTTGCCTGGAGGCGAGGTGACGCTCCGGGTGATGTTCTTATCGGTGATGCCACCCTCACCCAGCAGCTGCTGAGCGAGCAGGCTCAGGAACCCCACCTGCCCACTGCACCGCGTCTCCAGGCGCGCCTTGTCCTCCTGGCACTGTCGCGCTTCCGCCCGCGCCTGCTGCTCGCCCTCGCCGCAGGAGGCGGGCGGGCGTGGCTGGCGTGTCACCTCCACCTGCCGCGCGGCCTCGGAGGGGTGCACCACCAGGGAGAAGGTGACGTCCGCCGGGGCCGCGCCGTCCTGGAAGGAGACCGTCATGGGTACGCGCTCTCCGCGCATGAGCGTTCGCGAGGGCACGAGTGTGAGGCCCGCCTCATCCTCCATCACCCGGAAACGCTCCCGCCCGGCCACTTCCACGCGCCCCACTTTCGCGTCGAAGAGGAAGCTGGTGGTGAGGCCCGGGTGGATGCACACCTCGAGTGCCTCTCCGTGCATGTCTTCCGTCAGCTCCAGGTGGCGCGTCCCCGTCACACAGCCAGATGGGGCGGACAGTGCGGAGGCGTCCAGGGGGGCAGCGAGCAACGCGAGTCGCAACAGGGCAGCGGAGGACAACACGGGCATGGGGCAGGAGTCTCCCGAGGACGTGGACAGAACCGCGGGAGTGGGGCTCTACCATACCTCCTGCCCGGTCGTGTCCGGCCCACCACCGTCCCGCTTCCCGGACGCCCCTATTTGAAGCGGTCCACCACCCGCACCCGCGCAACGGGGTCCACCATCATCTTGCCCGGCGGGCTGCCGGGCTCGATCTCGAGGCCCACCTTGTTGTCCGTGTCCAGCAACTCCAGGCACACCGGGTACGTCACCCCGTTGGGCGTGCGTGCCTCGGTGAAGCGGCCGTACACCCGCCCCTCCTTGACGTAGAGCCGCCCGGAGACCCGGGTGTTGTCCGGCAGCGCGAAGCGTCCTCCATAGCCAAAGCGATCGGCTCCCGCATCCCAGTCGCCCGCGAGGTAGGCAGGAGTGTCTTCGTCCACGCGCACATACCTGCCGCGCACGTCGCTCCACTCCACGCTCTTCTTTTCTCCCAGGCGGAAGCCAAGCGTACCCGTCATGGTCTCCAGGGCCCCGGCGGGGCAGGCCTGGGGAGGCGGGGCGGGGCGCTCGGGGGGCACCTGCTGCGCGGCCCCCACGCAGGACTGCAAGGCGGCGCCGGTGAGGCCGAGACACGCGTTGCGCATGGCGGTGCCCCGGCGCTTCGGGGCGGCTTCGAGCTGGGGGCCGGGGGTTGTCTGCGGCGGCTGCTTCACGGGAGCACTGTCCTTTCGGGGCGCCAGCGGCGGGGCGGCGGCCGGGGGCGGAGGCGCCTCGGGCAGAGGCGCGGCCACGGCCCGCACAGGTTCCGGCGCTGGCCTCCCCGGCGCCACTTCCTGGCTGGAGCCGGGCCACCACGCCCCCAGCACCACGGCCAACCCCACGCCCACCGCCGCCAACAGCCGGCCCCAGCGCACCCAGGGCTTCACCGGCCGCCGCCGCTCCGGGTGCAGCACCTGCTTCCAGTCCACGTCCGCGCGGGCCCTCACCTCCTCCAGCGCCGCGTGCAGTGCCACCGCGCCCGGGTAGCGCGCCTCGGGCGTCTTGGCCAGCAGCCGCAAGCACACCTCTTCCACCGCCCGCGGCACGTTCGGGTTGACGAGGTGCGGAGGCAGGGGCGTCTGGTGCAGCACCGCCTCCACGTCCTCGCCCCCGTGCTCGGCGGGCCGGAAGGGGAAGCGGCCCGTGAGCAGCCGGTAGAGCACCACGCCCACCGCGTACAGGTCGTCTCCCGGCCCCGCCCGGTAGTGCGCGCCCGGCTCTCCCGCGTGTGCACGTCCATAGGCCCAGGCCTCCGGCGCGCGGTAGGGCAGCGTGCCCGGGGGAAACATCCCCTTCGTCAGCGTGGGGTCTCCCTCGTGGTAGCCCGCGCCGAAGTCCACCAGCACCGCCTGGCCCGTTTTCTGGCGCACCAGGATGTTGGCCTCCTTCACGTCACGGTGCACCACCCGCGCTTCGTGCACCACCGCCAGGCCGCACACCACCTCCAGCACCCGGTCCACCACCTCACCCACGGTGCGCCCGGGGGCCAGCCCCCACGCGTCCAGGGTGGTGCCTTCAATCAACTCCATCCTCAGCCACACGTAGCGTGGCTCGTGCTCGGGCCACTGGCCGGCGCCCACCTGGCGCCCGAGGTTGGGGTGGCGCAGGAGCATGCCCAGCGACAACTCGCGCCAGGCCCGCTCGGCGCGCTCCGGGCCTGCCTCCAGCGGCAGCACCTTGAGGGCGAACAGGCGGCCCTCGGGGCTGCGCACCCGGTAGACGATGGCGAAGCCGCCGCGGCCCAGCACTCCTTCCACCACGTCTCCGCCAATGCGGGTGCCGGGCGGTAGCGGCGGCGTCTCGAAGGGATGCTGGGCGCCCGCGCCGTGCGGGGGGACGGGGTTCTCGGGGCTGGGAGAGGGCGAATGTGTGGACACGCGGGGCCTACCTCGTAGAACCTCAACTTAGCAGGTTGAGTGTTCCGACTGGGGCCACGCAAACCGTGCCCGCCGCCCCCTTCACTCGTAGTCGACTACGAGCGGCGTATGCCTTTATCCCACATCAATCGTAGTCGACTACGACTGGTGTACGGGAGAGCAGGAGGGAGCGCTCCGGGCGCGGTGTCGTCAGACTTGGTCGGGTAGACCGGGGAGTTACCTCCCCGGCCCCCCACGGATCCGGACGTGCGGAATTCCCGCATCCGGCTCTTCGGCTCATGGACTCACTGCGAGCGGAAGCCCATCTCGCACCCTGCGCT
>NZ_DBNGVP010000067.1:0-70439 GCF_057119385.1 Archangium sp.
GACGCGCCTCCTGCCGTTTGGTGGTGGTTGTCTGAACAACACCCCTCTACCACTCGGGAGGTCAGGCGCGTCACCCTTCTTTTCCGGTCACCCTCCAGCCCTTCTGGTGAATAAGGCGGGGTGAGGAAGAGCAGTTCGCAGAGAGTTGATTCCATCCAGGGAACAACTTTTTCGTAGCCTGCGACCCACTGCAGGGAGTTTGCTGTCGACTCCAGTAATTCAAGGCGTTTCGCTCTTCCCCCAACTACGCATGTACCAAGGAGCACTCCCTTGGGGTTGGGGCCAACATCAAGTTGTGGGCCGGGTTTTCTGGGGATTGCGCTAGAGAATGCTTGGGTGAGATTGATATTGCTTGTCAGTCCAGAGAGGCGGTTTCCGCTAGTATGCCCAGCAATGTAGCAGATCCAGGGATTGCTTTTTGCTGACCAGAATTCACTAAGCCAATGCACAAGATCGTCACGGCCATGGTAGCTGCGAAATCCTACTCTGACGTCGAGCGATGCTGCCCAACCCTCAAGGAAGGGGCGGACACTGGTCGAGTCTGCAAGATCGTCCGACCAGATGTTTTCCAACACGAGTACAGCCGGCCTTGTTCTGACGCCTTCGTTGCTTGTCAATTCTATCAAGTCCTTTTTGAGTTTTGCGAATTTAGTGAGTGGCCTCTTTTATCTGATTGTAGAAGCAGTTTCGACAGATTTATTGGCGCCGGGCGGCCTCCAGCTCCGCGCGCATCACCTCTCCGAGCGTCTGGATGAAGCCGCGGATGTAGTCCACCTTGCCGCGGCGCGAGGCCAGGAAGGGGTCCATCACCGTGCAGCGCAGCACGGCCACCCCTCCGGCCCGGTCGTAGTCCGCGTGGGTGAATCCGAGCCGCTCCACCGTGGGCAGGGCCGCGCGTCCGTATTCATGGGCGCGCAGCTCCGTCTTCGTCACGTAGTAGTCCGGCCGCTTCAGCGTGTCCGGGCCCACGCTCAGCGCCCGGTAGATGCGGTCCACGAAGTCATTGGTCCGCTCCAGCGTCTCCAGGGCCGGGTGCCCCACCGCGAAGCAGACGATGTTCAGGTCCGACGGCGGCAGCAGCACCAGCTTGAACGGTGCCCAGTCCCCGCCCGCGATGCGCCGGTGGAGCGCCATGGCCCCCTTCGCCGTCTCGCCCACCAGCCGCCCGTAACCGCTGGCGTTCAGCGGCAGCACCTGGTGGCTCATCCACACGCCGGCCGCCGCCGCGCCGGGCTTCGAGCCCTCGAAGATGGAGCGGCCCAGGTAGGCGCTCTCGTGGCCTCCGGTGTGGAAGAGGTACGGCGCCTCCACCGACACCAGGTCTCGCACCCGCTTGTCCCGGAACGTGATGCTGCCCGCCGGGTACGGCATGTATCCCAGCTTGTGCGGATCAATCGTGACCGAGTCCGTCCGCTCCAGCGCGCACAGGGACCGGTACACGCCCTCCGTGGGCCAGGCCTCCGGCGCGTAGTCCGCGAGCGTCTCCTCGTAGGTGCGGCGCTCGCCATCCGCTCCCCGCGTGATGGAGGCCGCGTAGCCGCCCCAGGCCGCGTCCGCGTGCAGGTGGAACGCCATGCCCAGCTCCCGGCCCAGCCGCTCCCGCATGTCCGCGAGCAGATCCAACCGGTCCACCGCGCTCTCCTCCGTGGAGCCCATGACGGCCACGCAGGCGATGACCGGCTGCCGGCGCACCGCCAGCGTGCGCAGCGTGTCCTCCAGCGCCGAGGGCGACATGCGGAAGTTCGTGTCCACCGGCACGTGGATGAGCTGCCGCGCGCCGATGCCCAGCGCCCGGCACGTCTTGTCCCACGAGTAGTGCGCCGTGGAGGGCACCAGCACCACGCCGGGAGGCAGCGCGTCCTTGAACTCGGAGGCCAGCCGGAGGCCGAACTCCTGGTAGCCCAGCCCCGCCAATGAATGGCGTGTCACCAGCTCCAGCGCACGGCCCGCGTCTCCCATCAGCGCACGGAAGCGCTCCAGCGCGTCCAGCGCGGCCTCGGGCGTCACATTGAGGAGCTGCCACAGGCTCAGCTCGCTCAGGCGCGTCTCCCGGCCGTCCGGCAGCCGCACCTCCAGCTTCTTCACGCCGGCCTCCTCCGCGGCGTGCCGCAGCGCCACCGGGAGGTACTTCACGTTGCGCGCGACCCACAGCGCCTCGAAGTTGGCCACCGTGCCGCCCGAGGTGAGGTGTCCCCAGTACCGCTCCGGCGCGTAGCCCACCATCCGCGCCAGCTGACCGGCCACCTCCAGCTCCAACCGCGTCGTCACTGGCGAGGCCTCCGCCGACACGTTGTTGGGGTTGTAGAGCATCGTGGCGAAGTAGCCGATGAGGCTCGCCATCGTGAGGTCCGAGCACATGTGCCCGATGTAGCGGGGACTGAAGGAGGGCACGCCACCCTTGAGCTGGCCCAGCAGCCCCAGCAGCTCCTGCGAGAGCCTGGAGACGGAGTCCTCGTAGCCCGGTGCGCGCTTCTCCGCTTCTTGAATCAAGAAGCCGTCTTCGGGGTGGAGGTTGCGGCGCCAGAAGACGTGGTCGCGGAAGGCCTCGAGCAACAGGCGCTCGAAGGTATCGGCGTTCTCTCCTTTGGGTCCCAAGAAGAGGGAGCCGAGATCAAGACGTGCGGGGGACGGGTCCGGGCGGTGGTGCGTGCTCATGGAAGTGCTCCGGAGCACTGCAAGCGATACGCCTCGGGCTCGCGGAAGAGACGGCGCCGGGAGCACGCGCGGCAAATGCTGCGCGCGGCAAATGCGCGGACGCAAATGCTGCGCACCTGACACTTCGCGTGGACGCACGTGCCCTCTCGGGGTGAGGCCCGCCCGGCCGCTGGCCTTGCGGTTGCAAAGCGGCGCGATGAGCCGGGCGAGGTGTCCGGACTCTCATGAGGAGGGGCACTCCGCGATGGATACACACGTCCTGAGCCGACGCCGAGGGCGGGCACTGGCCGTCGCCGCCTTGCCGATGCTGGCGCTGCTCGCCGCGCTGCCCGCGGCGGCGCAGGGAGTCCCCGAGGGGGCCCAGCTCTTCAACCAGCGCTGCGCGAGCTGTCACTCGGTGGGGCAGGGAGACCGGGTGGGCCCGGACCTGATGGGCGTGCTGACACGCCGCGAGGAGTCCTGGGTCACCACCTTCCTGAAGAGCCCGGGGGCGATGATCGACGGGGGGGACCCGATCGCCAACGAGCTGCTCAAGAAGTTCAACGGCGTCCGGATGCCGGACCAGCAGCTCACCGACGACGAGCGCAAGGGCCTGTTCGCGTTCTTCCGGGACTGCGCCGAGAAGGGCAGCTGCCAGCCGGGGGACACCGGGCCGAAGCTGGCCTCGGACGCCACGCCCGAGCAGATCGAGCACGGCCGTCAGCTCTTCGAGGGCCGGGCGGCGCTGGCCAACGGGGGCCCGCCGTGCATCGGCTGCCACAACGTGCGTGACATTGGCGTGGTGGGCGGCGGCACGCTGTCGCGCGACCTGACCTTCTCCTTCGCGCGGCTGGGCGAGCGCAAGATGACGCCCGCGCTCAAGGACATGGACTTCCCGTTGATGAAGGAGCTCTACGGGAAGGCACCGCTGACGGACGCGGAGCAGTACGAGGTGAAGGCATACCTGGCGAGCGTCTCGCGCGACGGCACGCCGCCCCGGAAGGACCGGGACTTCTTCTACCTGGGCTTCGTGGGCATGGGCGTCGCGTTGGGATTCATCGGCATCGTCCTGGGCGGCCGTGGCCGCGCGAAGGACTGAGAGAGCGAGGCGATCCGTGAGCAACACGTTCCTCTACGATTCCCTGCCGTACCTGGTGCTGGTGCTCGCCGTGGGCGTTCCCACCTGGCTGCGCCACCGTGAGCGGCTCTCCGCCTGGGTGATGCGCCTGGTGGAGCGCGAGGGCACCGGCTCGGCGGCGGTGTCCCTGGTGGTGGGCGCCACCATCATGCTGCTGTGGCACGCGGCCTGTTTCCTCCTGCCGCAACCGGTGCAGCTCTTCATCCGCTCGCCCATGCGCCTCTTCCTGCTGGAGGTGGTGGGGCTCATCGGCGGGATGATGTTGGCCTGGGGCCTGGTGGCGAGCATCACCCGCAGGCTGTCGAGCCGTGACGCGGGTGCCCGCGCGTGGCTGCCCTTCCAGGTGCTGCTGCTGGCCGAGGTGCTCAATGGCCTCGTCATCGCCGTGGCGTACCGCTGGGCCTCGGCCTGGTACGTGAGCGTGGTGGTGCCGTACCTGCGCTCGCTGGTGACGCTGCAGCCGGACGCGACGCTCATCGCCCAGTTGCCGCTGACGGTGCGGTTGCACCTCTTCGGGGTGCTCGCGCTGCTGCTCGCCTGGCCCCTCACGCGCTGGCTGGCCTCGGAATCCTCCGCGCCCGGCCTCGTGTCCGCCCGGGAGGAGACCGCCGGTTAGGCGGAGACATCCCATGATCGACCCGACCCGAGCCACGCTGCTCTCCGGAGTGCTGGCCGCCCTCGCGATGGGCGGCTGTGACACCACGCCGGTGAACAACAACCAGAACTACATGCCCGAGCAGCCCATCGCGTTCTCCCACGCGGTGCACGCCGGCCATTACGAGATCGACTGCCAGTACTGCCACGTGGGCGCGGAGAAGAGCCGGCACGCCGGCATCCCGCACGCCGGGGTGTGCATGAACTGCCATACCCAGGTGAAGACGGACTCGCCGGAGATCCAGAAGCTCACCCAGGCGGTGAAGCTGAACAAGCCCATCGAGTGGGTGAGGGTGCACCGGCTGCCGGACCACGCGTACTTCAACCACGCCAACCACGTGACCGCCGGGCTGGAGTGCCAGAAGTGCCACGGCCCGGTGCAGGAGATGGTGCGGCTGGAGCAGGCGGAGCCCATGACCATGGGCTGGTGCCTGGACTGCCACCGCCAGACGCAGGAGTCGCAGGCGAAGGCGCCGGTGCCGCCGTTGGCATCCGGTGTGCTTATGGCCTCCGCGTCCGGGGTGCCCACGGTGAAGGCTCCCACCACCCCCGCGTCCCGCACCCTGAATCCTCCCACCGACTGCTCCGGCTGCCACCGCTGAGGAACGCGCACCATGTCCGAGACGACCCCCAAATACTGGCAGAGCCTGGCCGCGCGGGCCGGAGACCCGGCCGTGCTCGAGCGCTCGCGCAACGAGTTCGCCGAGGAGCTGCCCGTGGGCGTGGCGGCCCAGCCTCCGGACGCGAGCTCGCGCCGGGACTTCTTCAAGGTGATGGGCTTGAGCGCCGCGGCGGCCATGGTGGCCTGCCAGCGCGCCCCCGTGCAGAAGGCGGTGCCCTTCCTCACGAAGCCGGACGAGCTCACCCCCGGCCTGTCCCTCTGGTACGCGTCCACGTGCGGCGCGTGCAGCGCCCAGTGCGGCGTGCTGCTGAAGACGCGCGATGGCCGCCCCATCAAGGTGGAGGGCAACGCGGAGCACCCGGTGTCTCGCGGTGGCGTGTGCGCCGTGGGCCAGGCGTCCGTGCTGTCCCTCTATGACGCCAACCGCTCGCGCTGGCCGTCCGTGGGGGGCACGAAGTCCACGTGGGCGAGCCTGGACCAGGCCGTCACGGAGGGGCTGCGCAAGGTGGCGGAGGAGGGGAGGGCCATCCGGCTCGTCCTCCCGTGGGTGATGGGGCCCACCGCCGAGGCCGCCGTGGCGCGTTTCCTCGCCGCGTTCCCCATGGCGCGCACGGTGCGCTACGACGCCACCGGTGAGCTGGAGGCCATCGCCGAGGCGCACCGCCTCACGCACGGTGTGCGCGTGGTGCCGGACTACCGCTTCGATCAGGCGAAGCTCATCGCCAGCTTCGGCGCGGACTTCCTCGGCACCTGGGTGTCGCCGGTGGCCTTCACCCGCCAGTACAGCGCGGCGCGCGACGCGGCTGGCTCGCGGGAGATGTCTCGGCACTGGCAGCTCGAGCCGCTGATGACGCTGACGGGTGCGAGTGCCGACAAGCGCGTGCCAGTGGCCGCGTCGGACCTGGTGCCCGCGCTGGCGGGGCTGGTGAAGCGGTTGGCCCAGAAGGCCGGGCGTGTGGTGGATGGCCTGTCGGGCGTGCCCGCGCCGCGCGTGGACGCCGCCGTGCTGGACACGCTGGCCGACGAGCTGTGGTCCGCGAAGGAGAAGGCCCTGGTGGTGTGCGGCGGTGACGAGCCCGCCGCGCAGGTGCTGGCCAACCAGGCCAACGAGCTGCTCGGCAATGCCGGCACCACGGTCTCCGTCTCCGGCGGCATCACCCTGGACACGGGGGCGATGACCCTGGGCGAGCTGCTCGCGGAGCTGGAGGCGAAGCAGGTGGGCGGCGTCCTCTTCCACGGCGTCAACCCGGCCTATACGCACCCCCGGGGCGAGTCGCTGGTGGCGCTGCTGAAGGACGTGGCGGTGACGGTGGCCACGAGTGACCGGCTCGACGAGACGGCCTCGCTGGTGCGCTTCCACGCGCCGGACCACACGCCGCTGGAGTCCTGGGGCGATGCCGAGCCCCGGCGTGGGGTGCTGAGCCTGCGCCAGCCGGTGGTGTCGCCGCTGCACGAGACGCGCGGCACGGTGGAGTCCCTGCTGAAGTGGGCCGGGGTGGAGCAGTCGCACCACGACTTCCTGCGCGCCCGCTGGGAGGCGGAGATCTTCCCGCGCGCGAACGTGGCCACGGGCTTCCAGGCCTTCTGGGACGAGGCGGTGCGCCAGGGCGTGGCGGTGGTGCTGCCGCAGCCGGCCACCACCGAGAGCCCCGCGTTCCGCCCCGAGAGCGTGGCGGAGGCGCTGGCGGGCACGGCGGCGGCGGACGAGGGGCTCGAACTGGTTCTGTATCAAAAGGTGGGCTTGAGGGACGGCGCGCTGGCCAACAACGGCTGGCTGCAGGAGATGCCGGATCCGATTTCCAAGGCCACCTGGGGCAACTACCTCTGTGTGGCGCCCGCCACGGCCGCGAAGCTGGGCATCAGCGACGGCCAGGTGGTGCGGGTGAGCACGGGAGGGAAGACGCTCGCGGTACCGGCGCTGGTGCAGCCGGGCACGCATCCGCGGGCGCTGGGCCTCGCCATGGGTTACGGCCGGACGAAGGTGGGACGTATCGGGAACGCAGTGGGGGAAAACGCCTTCGTCCTGGCCTCTTTTACGAACGGGAAGGTGCGCCGCGCGGCGCTCGGGGTGAAGTTGGAGGTGACGCCCGAGAAGAAGCCGCTCGCCCTCTCACAGACGCATGCCTCGATGGAGGGGCGCGGGCTGGTGCGCGAGGCGGAGCTGGCGGAGTTCCTCGCCAACCCGCGCGCGGGCAACGAGGAGGAGGGGGGGCACGGCGGTGGCCACCCGCTCTCCATCTGGTCCGGCCACGAGTACAAGGGCCACAAGTGGGCGCTGGCGGTGGACCTGAGCGCGTGCACGGGCTGCTCGGCGTGCGTGGTGTCCTGCCAGGCGGAGAACAACATCCCCATCGTGGGTGAGGACGAGGCGCTCCGGCAGCGCGAGATGCACTGGATGCGCATCGACCGGTACTACGAGGGCGAGCCGGATGCGCCCCGCGTGGTGCACCAGCCGATGATGTGCCAGCACTGCGAGAACGCTCCGTGCGAGACGGTGTGCCCGGTGCTCGCCACGGTGCACTCGACGGAGGGGCTCAACCAGCAGGTCTACAACCGCTGCGTGGGTACCCGCTACTGCGCCAACAACTGCCCCACGAAGGTCCGCCGCTTCAACTGGTTCGACTACAAGCACGACGAGCCGCTGGAGCGCCTGGTGCTCAACCCGGACGTGGTGGTGCGCACGCGTGGCGTGATGGAGAAGTGCTCCATGTGCGTGCAGCGCATCCAGGAGGGCAAGGCCGAGGCGAAGCGCGAGGGCCGCGAGCTGCGGGGCGGAGACATCCGCACCGCGTGCCAGCAGAGCTGCCCGGCGCGGGCCATCCACTTCGGCGACATCAACGACCCGGACAGCGACGTGGCGAAGCTGGCGAAGAGCGGGCGCGCCTACCGGCTGCTGGAGGAGATCAACATCGGGCCGGCCGTGACGTACCTCACGAAGATTCGCAACACCGGAAACGGGAGCGCGGAATGAGCAACCAGCACACTTCCACCCTCCGGGTGCCGCTCGTCAGTGAGGAGCGCACCCTCGGCCAGCTCACCGAGGAGATCTGCGCCCCCATGGAGCGCAAGCCCTCCCGTATGTGGTGGGTGGCCTTCGCCCTGGCGGTGGCCACGCTCGCGGTGGGCGTGGGCATGGTCACCTACGAGGTCTCCACCGGTATCGGTGTGTGGGGCCTGAACAAGACCATCGGCTGGGCCTTCGACATCACCAACTTCGTGTTCTGGGTGGGCATCGGCCACGCGGGCACGCTCATCTCCGCCATCCTCTTCCTCTTCCGGCAGAAGTGGCGCACGAGCATCAACCGCGCCGCCGAGGCCATGACGCTCTTCGCCGTCATGTGCGCGGCCATCTTCCCGGTCATCCACATGGGCCGGCCGTGGAACGCCTTCTGGGTGCTGCCGTACCCCAACAGCCGCGGCTCCCTGTGGGTGAACTTCCGCTCGCCCCTGTTGTGGGACGTGTTCGCCATCAGCACGTACTTCACCATCTCGGCGGTGTTCTGGTACTTCGGCCTCATCCCCGACCTGGCCACGGTGCGAGACAGGGTGAAGGGCGGGCTGAAGAAGGCCGTCTTCAAGGTGCTGTCGTTCGGGTGGAACGGCTCGTCGCGCACGTGGCACCGCTACGAGACGGTGTACCTGCTGCTGGCCGGCCTGGCGACGCCGCTGGTGATCAGCGTGCACACCATCGTGTCGTTCGACTTCGCCACCTCGGTCATCCCCGGCTGGCACACCACCATCTTCCCGCCGTACTTCGTGGCCGGCGCGGTGTTCAGCGGCTTCGCCATGGTGCTGACGCTGATGATCATCACCCGCGTGGTGCTGGGCTTCGAGCACCTCATCACCCTCCGCCACCTGGAGAACATGACGAAGGTCATCATCGTCACGGGTGGCATCGTGTCGCTGGCCTACGGGACGGAGTTCTTCATCGCCTGGTACTCGGGCAACCCGTACGAGAAGTTCACGTTCATGAACCGCGCTTTCGGTCCGTACGCGTGGGCGTACTGGACGATGGTGACGTGCAACGTGGTGTCGCCGCACCTGTTCTGGTTCAAGAAGGTGCGCACGTCGCCCGCGGCCATCTTCGTGCTGTCGCTGGTCATCAACGTGGGCATGTGGTTCGAGCGCTTCGTCATCATCGTGACGTCGCTGCACCGGGACTTCCTGCCCTCGAGCTGGTCCATGTACACGCCCACGGTGGTGGAGGTGGGCACCTTCGTGGGCACGTTCGGCCTCTTCTTCACGCTGTTCCTGCTGTTCACCCAGGTGCTGCCCATCATCTCCATTGGCGAGGTGAAGAGCGTGGCGGCCTTCGCCCGGGGCTCGCACGCCCCGGAGCATGCTTCCCACCCGGCCCACGGCTCCGAGACTCCGCACGAGCACCCGGCCGAGGCGCCGGAGCCCCTGCCCACCCCGGCCCTGGCGGCCGTGGCGGTGCGAAAGGACATGCCGGTATGAGCCCGTCCCAGTCCGTCCTGCTCAGCTACTTCGACAGCGAGGAGCACGTCCTCGAGGCCACCCGGGCCGCCCGCGAGGCCGGGTACGCGGTGCATGATGTCTACACGCCCTACGCCATCCACGGCATGGACGAGGCCATGGGGCTGAAGTCCTCGCGCCTCACCTGGGTGTGCTTCGGGGCGGGGCTGCTGGGCGCCACGTCCGCGCTGTCGCTCCAGTACTACACGTCGGTGGTGAGCTGGCCGCTCAACGTGGGTGGCAAGCCATTCAACTCATTCCCGGCGTTCATCCCCGTGACGTTCGAGCTCACCGTGCTGTTCGCGGGCCTCTTCACCGTGGCGGCCTTCCTGCTGCGCTCGAAGTCCTTCCCCGGCAGCAAGCGGGAGGCGCTGCCCCGGGTGACGGATGACCGCTTCGTGCTGGCCCTGCGCGCGGACGAGTCGGACGCGAAGGTGAAGGCCCTCCTCGAGCGCCACGGAGCGCTGGAGGTGGAGCAGATGGAGGTGGCGTCGTGAAGCGGCTTCTCATTGGTACCGGCGTGCTCGCCGCGGCCCTGCAGGTGGGCTGCGAGCGGGACGTCTCCCAGCCCAACCTCGAGTACGCGCCGGACATGTACAGCTCCGTGCCGTACGACAGCTACGCGCCCAACCCCAACACGCGCGATGGCAAGACGTTGATGGCGCCCGCGCCGGGCAGCATTCCCCGGGGTTTCTCGCCGCTGCACTACGGCCCGGGCCCCCAGGAGGCCACCCGCGCCGCCACGGACCTGAAGAATCCCTTCGAGTCCTCGGAGCCAGTGCTGGCGCGCGGCAAGGTGGCCTTCAACCGTTACTGCTCGCACTGCCACGGCTCGGGCGGGCTCGGGGACGGCCTGGTGGCCGCGCGCTTCCCCCGGCCTCCGTCGCTGCTGGCCGAGCACGCCCGCGGCCTCGCCGACGGGCAGATCTTCCACATCATCACCCAGGGACAGGGGCTGATGCCGGCCCATGGCTCCCAGGTGTCGCCGGAGGATCGCTGGAAGATCGTCCACTACCTGCGCTCGCTGCAGTCTCCGGCGCGGACCGCGCGGAAGGACACGCCATGAGCTCCTCGGGAATCGTCGTCGGCCCCAACGTCCGCAGGGTGTGCATGGGTGTGGCGGCGCTCGGCCTGTCCGCACTGGGCGCGGGCCTGGCCCTCTCGCCCACCCGTGGCTTCTCCAGCCTGTTGATCAACGGCTTCTTCTTCCTCACGCTCGCGCTGGGCGGCGCGGTGTTCCTCGCGCTCAACTCCGTGGCCAACGCGGGCTGGTACACCGTCTTCAAGCGCATCCCCGAGGCCTTCGCCTCCTACGTGCCCGTGGGTGGGGCGAGCCTGCTGGTGGTGCTCGCGGGGCTGCCCTCGCTGTACCTGTGGGCCCGCCCTGGCGTCATGGAGACGGACCACCTGCTGCACCAGAAGGCCGCCTTCCTCAACGCGCCGGGCTTCGCCATCCGCATGGCCGTCATGCTGGCCATCTGGGCCTTCTTCACCTGGCGGCTGCGGCGCAACTCCCTGGCCCAGGACTCCGAGGCCTCACCCAGGCCCACGCGGCGGAACGTGGCCACCTCGGCGGTGTTCCTGGTGGTGTTCGCCATCACCTTCTGCCTGGCCAGCTTCGACTGGCTGATGAGCCTGGAGCCGCACTGGTTCAGCACCATCTACGGGCTCTACAACATCGCCGGCATGCTGGAGTCGAGCGTGGCGGCGATCACCCTGGCCGTGGTGCTGATGAAGAGCTCGGGGCTGATGAAGGAGATCAACACCAGCCACCTGCACGACCTGGGCAAGCTGATGTTCGGCTTCGCCACCCTGTGGGCCTACCTCTGGTTCTCGCAATTCCTGCTCATCTGGTACTCGAACATCCCGGAGGAGACCGTCTACTTCATCCACCGGATGCACGGGGGCTGGGGGCCGCTGTTCTACCTGAACCTGGCGCTCAACTGGGCGCTGCCCTTCGTGCTGCTGTTGCCGAAGCCCGCCAAGCGCAACCCGATACACCTGTGCTTCGTCGCCGGCATCATGCTGGCGGGCCGGTGGTTGGATCTGCACCTGATGATCTCCCCCGCCAACATGCCCGAGTCCGCGGGTGTCGGCGTGTGGGACGCGGCGGGGCTGCTGGGGCTCGGGGCGCTGTTCGTGTTGACGGTGACGCGGACGATGGGCTCGGTGCCGCTCATCGCGCGCCATGATCCGTACCTCGTGGAGAGTCTGCATCATCACACGTAGGCCCTCGTCACTGCTCCTCCAGTGGACTCGGCCGTTGTTTTTTCAGAGCACGGCCACCACGAGCGGTGCCGCCGCGAGCCGCACCGCCTCGACCACCGGGCCCCAGCGCTTGCCCTCCAGCACTCCGCCCAGCCCTCCCAGCGACGCGAGGAACCAGGCCGCGAAGGCGAGCCGCTCCGGCTGGGACAGCGAACGGCTCCGGACGAGGAACAGCACCGTGACGGCCAGCGTCAGCACGCCCACCACGCCCACGTAGATCGCCACCTTGCGTGAGGTGCTCACCTCGAACCGGGGCCGGCCCGCAACGGACTCCGCGGCCGGAGCCTCCACTCCTGGCGGAGTCCACTCGGGCGGCATGAACCACACCTTGAGCTTGTCCAGCGCACGCGGGGCCTTCCTGGCGCGGGCCACGAGCTCACCGAAGGGCTCCAGGGCGGCCACCAGCGGGTTGAACGTGCGGACCGGCTTCACCGTGCCGTAGGTGGTCCGCTCCTCCTCGCGCTCGAAGGTGCCGAACAGCCGGTCCCAGAGGATGAGGATGCCGCCATGGTTCTTGTCCAGGTAGCGGCCGTTGCAGGCATGGTGCACGCGGTGGTGCGAGGGCGTGACGAGCACCCACTCGAGCGGCCCGAGCCTGCCGATCAGCTCCGTGTGCACCCAGAACTGGTAGAGCGTGTTGAGCGCCGCCGCCGTGGCGAACATGGCCGGGGGAAAGCCGATCCACGCGAGCGGCAGATAGAAGAAGCGCGAGACGAGCGGCTGGAATGGCCCCTGCCGCAGCGCCACGGCCAGATTGTAGTCCTCGCTCTGGTGGTGCGGAGCGTGGGCCGCCCAGGCCAGGTTCATCCGGTGCGAGGCGCGGTGGAACCAGTAGTAGGCGAAGTCGACGCCCAACATCAGGACGAACCACGCCAGCGCCGAGGACGCGGAGATGTCGAGGAGCCGGTGCTGGTAGACGGCCAGGTACGCCCCCGCCAGCAGGCCCACCGCCACCGTGGTGAAGACCGTCTGCGCGGACCCCAGCGAGAGGTTCGCGAACACATCCGGCCCCCGGAACACGCGCCGGCCCTGGAGGCGTCCGCACAACCACTCGACGCCCATCAACAGGAAGAAGAGGGGGATGGACAGGGTGATGAGATTCATGGCGAGCGCTCCTCGGGGCGAGTCTCGCACGACTCGCCCGGGAGCGCTCCAGCCGCCACCGTCCGCACTGCTTCAGCGGGTACCGCCGGGACTCAGTCCCAGGTGAAGGTGACCTCGCTGTCGAGCCGCCCCACCTGCCGGCTCCTCACCGCCACCCGCGTCGCGCCTCCGAGCTCGAGCAGCATCTCCACGATGCCCGCGGAGTACGCATGCGGCATCAGCTCGCGCTTGAGGATGACGCGGCCCTGCTTCGGGCCGATCCACTCCACCACCTGCGTCCCGAAGCTCACGGACGCCTTGTGCGCCGAGGGCAGGCTCTCCACCAGCCGCTTCGGCTCCTTCCCCGACAGCGTCAGCAGCATCCGGCCCGCCGTGGTCCCCAGGAAGTCCATGACCGCATCTCGGCCCAGCTTCCGCATCGCCTGCTCGTGGCTCGCGCTCCGGGCGAGCAGCGCGGGCATCGCGATGGACAGGAACTGCAGCTGCAGCGTGGCGGGGTAGTTGAAGACGTCCACGAGCTGCTCGTGCCCGCTGGCCTCCAGGCACTGCTTGGCCACGGCGTCCCCGGCCAGCGCGCGGATGGACTTCAGCATTCCATTGAGGAACAGCCCGCGAGCGGTGTCCTGCGGCGTGCAGTGCGACATCCGCATTCCGCAGTCGTGCTGCCAGTCGATCGGAGCCTGGTTCCACGAGACTTGCGCGCTTTGCATATCTCCCTCCCATGGATGGGTGACAACGGCGCACATTCGGCTTCCCGGTGTGTCCCGGGTCCCCCCACCGTGCCCATCACGTCCTCATTTCTAGGAGGCCTCGGCGCGTGAGGCTGTGAATCGGCTCACAGGTTTCGAGAAATCTTCGGGCCGCCGAGAGCGCGTGTGGGTGTCCAGGCACACAAAGACATCCATGGGATCACGTCTAGTTTTCGGGTTTTGACGTGGAAAGGGACGTGTCTCTTCTTACATGCTTGCGCCCGGCCTTCCTGCGTGTGGAGCGCAGACCCCTGGCCGATCGAGAAAGAGGGACGTACATGAAGATGAGGACCCCCGGCTGGACGTGGAGATCCGCTGGCGCCCGATGCGCGCTGATGGGCTCGGCGGTACTGGCGTTGTCGGCGTGCAGTGGCGTGCTCGACGAGCAACAGTCAGGACAGGCACCCACGGGCCAGCAGCTCGCCCAGGCGGCACCGCCCGAGGCGCTGCCGTCGTCCACCCCCAGCACCACCACCGGCACCGTCACCGGGATTCCCTCGGACGGTGTCACCCCCAGCACCCCCGCCCCGGCCAGCACTCCCAGCGCCGCCAGCCTCGCGGCGGAGCTGCAGTTCGAGTGGAAGGGCAGCACGGTGCTCCCGGCGCACAAGCAGGTGATGATGACGCCCGTGGTGGTGGACGTGAACGGCGACCGCGTCCCGGACATCGTCTTCAGCACCTTCGACGGCGACTACTACAACCGGACCAACGAGAACGGCGGCAACGGCAACAGCAATGGCGTGCTCCGGGCCATCAGTGGCAAGGATGGGCGCGAGCTGTGGACCGCGGTGGATGCCTCCGCCCGCGTGAAGCCCGCCGCCAGCATCGCCGCTGGTGACATCGACGCCGATGGCAAGGTGGAGATCTGCGGCATCCCCGAGAACGGCCGCGGCATCATCTGCTTCGAGAACGACGGTACCTTCAAGTTCCGCTCGGCTCCGGACGCCTACGACTACAACGAGTGGGGTGGCCCCTCGCTCGCGGACCTCGAGGGCGACGGCACCGTGGAGATCCTCGACGGCAACCGCGTCTACAGCCACACGGGCGCGCTGAAGTGGGTGGGCTCGGATGGCATGGGCGGCGCGCTGTACACCGGCCCCGTCTCCTTCGCGGCGGACATCGACCAGGATGGCATCCAGGAGGTCATCAACGGCCGCGCCGTCTACCGCGCCGATGGCCGCCTCAAGTGCGCCAACACGGAGATTCCCCAGGGCTTCGCCGGTGTGGCCAACTTCGACGAGGATCCGGCGGCGGAGATCGCCGTGGCGGGCTACGGCAAGGTGAGCCTGCTCGACGACGACTGCAAGCTGCTGTGGACCCGCTCGGTCCACTACACCGATCCGGGGCAGCCCTTCCCCACGCAGCCCGGCCACGGTGGCCCGCCCAACATCGCGGACTTCGATGGCGACGGGAAGCTGGAGATCGGCCTCGCGGGTGACTGGAACTACACCGTCTACGGGGCCAATGGCGCCGTGAAGTGGACCCACACCATCCAGGAGTACAGCTCCGGCAAGACGACCTCCACCACCTTCGACTTCGAGGCGGATGGCGCGACCGAGGTCATCTACGCCGACGAGCTCTACCTGCGCGTCTTCGACGGTGCCACCGGCGCGCTGCGCTGGCAGACCCGTCACAGCTCCGGCACCACGCACGAGCTGCCCCTCGTGGTGGATGTGGACGCCGACGGCAGCGCGGAGATCATCGTGGTGGAGAACAACCACGCGGCCCCGGGCTTCAACGGCATCCGCGTGTACGGCGACCGTGACAATGCCTGGGTGGGCACGCGCGGCATCTGGAACCAGCACGCCTACTCCGTCACCAACGTCAACGACGACGGCACCATCCCGGCGCGCCCGGTGGCCAACTGGCTCACCCCGGGCCTCAACAACTTCCGCTCCAACGCTCCGGGCGCCGCCGCCGTCTGCCGCGTGACGGGCTCCTGGGAGAAGACCGGCAGTCTGGCGCTGCCTCGCATCCTGCACACCGCCGCGCTCCTCGAGGACGGCCGCGTGCTGGTGGCGGGTGGCTTCAACACCACCTCCGAGCTGTATGACGCCGCCACGGGCACCTGGAAGCGCACCGGCGACACGCTGGCCACGCACCACTACCACACGATGACGCGGCTGCTGGATGGGCGCGTGCTCATCGCCGGAGGTGGGACGTGCCCCGTCACGCTCGCCACCGCCGAGGTGTATTACCCGGCCCTGGGCCGCTGGAAGCCCACCGGCAGCCTGGTCGTCTTCCGCACCCACCACACGGCCACCCTGCTGCCCAATGGCAAGGTGCTGATCGCCGGTGGCGAGGACACCTCCGGCGCCGCGCTGAGCTCGGTGGAGCTGTATGACCCGGCCACGGGCACCTTCTCGCTCGCCGGCAACATGGGCACGGCCCGCCGCGACCACACGGCCACGATGCTCCCCAACGGCAAGGTGCTGATCGCGGGCGGTGGCAACGACTCCTACGAGACCCTGGCCTCGGCGGAGCTGTACGACCCGGCCACCGGCGCCTGGACGTCCGTGGGCGGCATGGGCACGCCGCGCAGCTTCCACTCGGCCTCGCTGCTGCCCAACGGCAAGGTGCTGGTGGCGGGCGGTGGCAGCTGGGACATCGCCAGCAGCTCCTCGGCCGAGCTGTATGACCCGGCCCGGGGCACCTGGTCGGCCACCGGCAGCATGAGCACGCCGCGCCGCTTCCACTCGGCCACGCTGCTCCCCAATGGCAAGGTGCTGGCCATCGCCGGCTACCACCAGGCCACCGGCATCCAGAAGGGCGCCGAGGTGTACAACCCGGCCACCGGGACCTGGTGCCCCGCGGGCAGCCTCGAGGTGGACCGCTACCGCCACACGGCCACGCTGCTCGAGGATGGCCGCGTGCTCGCCACCGCGGGCGTCAGCAACACCGACCAGGCCTCCGTCGAGGTGTTCAGCGTGGGCGGCAAGTAACCGCGCTCCCACGTCGCAAGCGAGGCCCCGGTCCGGTGGAACGTCCACCGCGCCCGGGGCCTCGCCCTTTTCTGGAGGGGAGGCACCCGCGAGCGGGTGAGCGTCACGGGACTCGGGGTCACATGCTAGTGTGCCGCCGTCCGTTGTGACGGGAGCATTCGCCGAGCCATGGATCGGAAGTCCCCCAAGGTGCCGCGGAGCACGGCCACCCTGTCGCGTGGCGGTGTCGCGGCCGAGCCCACCCCGGCCCTCGTGAAGAAGCCCACCGCGGCGAGGAAACGGCCTCCCCCGACGCCTTCCCCGGAGCCGAGCAGCACGGGCAGTCAGCGATTGGCACGGCGGGTGGTGGCGGTGCTCGCCCCCCGCAACCTCGTGGCCAGGGCCGAGCTGTCCTGGCTGTCCACCGCCCTGGCGGAGCTGCTCTCCGCCGAGCTGGCCATGGGGGAACAGCTCCGCCTGCTCCCCGGGGAAGGCGTGGTGCAGATGCGGAGGGATCTCCTCCTGCCGGACGAGGAGGGTTTCGCGGCGGCCACGCTGCAGCGCATCCGCGCGCACTCGGGCGTGGACCTGGTGCTCACCGGGGCGTACCTCGTGCAGGGGAAAGAGGAGTCCGCGCGGCTGCGGCTCAACCTCCGTCTGCAGGAGGCCACCACCGGCGAGACGCTGGCCCACCTGACGGAGGTGGGCGCGGAGGGGGAGCTGCTGGAGCTCGTCTCGCGCGTGGGCACCGCCCTGCGCAAGCGCCTGGGGCTGGCGCCGCTGACCACCGAGCAGGCCCACGGCGTGCGCAGCGCGATGCCCGCGGAGCCCGAGGCGGCCCGGCTCTACGCCGAGGGGCTCGCGGCCCTGCGAAACCATGACGCGGCCACCGCCGTGGAGCGCTTCGAGCGCGTGGTGAAGCACGAGCCGTCTTTCGCCCCCGCCCACTCGGCGCTGGCCGCCGCCCTCCAGTACCTCTACCAGGAGGAGGCCGCGAAGGAGGCCGCGCGCCGGGCCTTCGAGCTGTCCTCGAGCCTCTCGCGCGAGGAGCGCCTCCTGGTCTCGGCCCGCCACCACGAGGCCCAGGCCGAGTGGCCCCAGGCCATCGAGGCCTACCGGACGCTCTTCGAGTTCTTCCCGGACAACGTGGAGTACGGCACCGCGCTGGTGTTCGCGCAGGTGTCCGCGGGGCAGAACCGGGAGGCCCAGTCCACCCTGGAGGCGCTGCGCCGGCTCCCACCTCCCTTGAGCGAGGACGCGCGCATCGAGCTGGCCGCGGCGGTGGCCACGAGCGCGACCGCGGACTTCATCGCCTCCCGGCGGCATGCCGAGGCGGCGGTGTCCCGCTCGCAGCAGTCCAGCCAGGGCCAGCTCGCCGCCTCCGCGCTTATCATGGAGGCCTATGCGGCGCGCAACCTCGGGGAGCCCCTGCGTGCCGTGGAGCTGCTGGAGGAGTCCGAGCGGCTGTTCCTGGCGGGAGGGGACCGGGGCGGCGCGGCGCGCTCGATGCTCGTGCACGCCATGGCGCTCATCGACACGGGCCGGCTGCTGGAGGCCGAGCGCGTGTTCGTCTCCGCCATCGAGGCGGCCCGGGAGATCAAGGGCATCTCGCTGGAGGCCGAGGCCCTCCTGTGCGCGGGGGGACTGAGCTGCCGGTTGGGTCAGCTCTCCGAGGGGTTGAAGCGGGCCAGCCGGGCCGTGGAGCTCTTCCGGCAGCGCGGGCGGCTCTCCGACATGAACACCAGCACCATCCTGAAGGGCATGGTGCGGCGGCTCATGGGCGGGCTGGACGAGGGGAAGCGTCTGCTCGAGGAGGGGAGCCATGCGGCCCAGGTGCTCTTCGAGGACGGCTATGCCGAGGCCTGGGGCCGCTACGAGCTGGGCTGTCTGCTGATGGACCTGGGCGAGCTGGCGCAGTCACGGCAGCAGTTGGAGCGCGCGCTGGCGTTGCGGCGGGCGCGGGGCCTGGGCGCCTTCGTGGCCGAGACCGAGCTGGGCCTGGCGTGTCTGTCCCTGGAGGAGGGGAGGGCACAGGAGGCGCTTGCGGTGGCGGAGTCCGCGCTGTCGGCCTACGCGGCGCTGAAGAGCCTGGATGGGGAAGGCCTCGCGAACACGGTGAAGGCCCGGGCGTTGATGGCCCTGGGGAAATCCTCGGCGGCGCGTGAGGCCCTGGAGCGTGCCCGGACCCTCGCGGGCGGCAGCGAGGATGTGTTCATCGCGGCCGAGGTGCAGCTCACCGGCGCGGCCCTGGTGCGGCGGGACGGCGGGCCCTCGGAACGGGAAGAGACGGCGCGGCAGATGCAGGCGCTCGCGACGCGGGCGGCTCGCGACGGCATGAAGCGTGTGGCGCTCGAGGCGCGAGTCCTCCGGCTGGAACTCCAGCGTGAGACGAAGGCCGCCACGGTGCGCAAGGAATCGCTGTCCCTCCAGAAGGAAGCGAACCGGCTGGGTTATCGCGGCCTGCTCCAGCGGGCCCAGGCCTTGCTCGGAGACAAATAGACCGGGAAGCCGGGACGCCCGGCCTGGAGGTCATTCGTCAGGAGAGGCTCCTCCCAGAAGCCCGGTCTCGAGGAAGACGGGCCTCAGTTGAAGGCCATGGTCCTGGTCGAGAACGAGCTGGTTCTCCCAGGGTTTCCAGTCCGCATCCGTATCGGGCATCCGTCCGACGACCATGCCAGCCAGCGCCTTGTCCTCCACGGTGAGGTTGTCCCTCAGGGAGGTGAGCCTCACCGGGACCTGCGCATGGTAGCCCGGCAACCAGTGGGAGAGGCATTGCCTCGGTTCGAGGACCAGCGTCTCGGACCAATTCCCCGCATCGTCCATGTACTGATACGAGAAGACCATGCCCGTCTTGTTGCAGGTCCTGACGACCCGGGAGACGCGCAGGGTGTTGCTGACGGCGGTGTCCAGCAGGGTCATCTCCAGGAACTTCAATGCCTGCTGCTGGAACTTCTGGAGCTCGTCCTTGAGCTGCTCGTTCTGCTGGAGCTGCTGCAGGGCGCCTTGATTCCTCGCCTGGAGATCCCGTGCTTGCGCCTCGGAGCTCCGGGCCTGGCTCCTCGCGATGTCCAGCTCCTGTTTGAGGCGCCGGGTGTCCTGCTGCTCCGTCTGGTAGCGCGACTGGAGGCGCGCGTTGTCCCCGCGCAGGTCGTGCAGGTTGCGAAGCGTGGAGGCCAGACCCGCGAGCAGTAGGAGCGACAGGCCGCCCAGCACGAGCAGCCCCACCGTGCGCCCCCGGCTGCGAGCGGTTGGCGCCGGGACCGGAGCGGGGGCGGGAGCGGGCGCCACCGTCTCCTGGGGGATTGGCTTGGGCACCGGCTCTTCCAGCGCCTGCTCGAGGGCCGCTCGGAAGGCCGCGCAGTCCTGGAACCTCGCGGACGGATCCACCGCCATGGCCTCGCGGATGCACTGGCAGAGGCGTTCGGGCAGCTCGGGCACCACCTGCTCGGGCGGGGTGAAGTTGCCCTCGGTGATGCGCTTCATCATCTCGAAGTCGCTGCCCGCGTCGAAGGCCACTCGCCCGGTGGCCGCCTCGTAGAGGATGGCGCCCAGGGCGAAGATGTCCGTGCGTGCATCCACGTCGGATGCTCCGCCGATCTGCTCCGGGCTCATGTACGGCCGCGTCCCCAGGAGCACCCCGGTCCGGGTGCGGTACTTCTCGCCCGGCTCGTCCTGCGTCACCTTGGCGATGCCGAAGTCCGTCACCTTGGGATGCATCCGCCCCTGATGCCCCTGCGCCAGCAGGATGTTGCTGGGTGTCAGGTCGCGGTGCACCACCCGGTGGCCATGTGCCTCCTGCATCGCGTCCAGCACCGGCAGGAAGATCTGCCGCAGCGCGGGCAGGCCGAGCCTTCCGCCCGGGCTCTGGCCGAGCAGATCCTCCAGCGTGCCACCCTCCACGTACTCCATCACCAGGCCCGGCACCGGGCTGATGACGATGTCCGTCACCTGGGCGATGTGCGGATGGCGCAGGAGCGCCTGGATGCGGCCCTCGGTGGTGAAGCGGTGGCGCGCGTCGGCGCTGTGGAAGATGCGGGGATCCGGCACCTTGAGCGCATGCAGGCTGTGCAGCCCCAGGTGGCGCACCAGGTAGATGGTGGCCATGCCGCCCGCGGCGAGCTTGCGCACCACCTCGTACCGGTTGTCCAGGAGCCCCCCGGGCTCGAGCAGGCTGTTGTCTTCGCCCATGTGCGGGACCCTCAGGGCCGCCGAGTCTACATGAAGGGCGCGGTCCTCCACCCGGCCGCTCGTCATGTGCCCGACAAGGCGTCAGCTCGCCTGCCCGGGGTACGGGTGGGCACGAGCGCCAGCCCCCGGGGCTGTTCCGGCCGCGCGAGGGGGCTCACCTTGGTCGAGGGAGGACGTCCTCGATGAAGAGTGAGCGGCTGCCGTGGACTCTCGGATGGGTGAGCCTGGGAATCGGACTGACGGAGCTGACATTCCCGAAGGGCCTCTGTCGCCTCATGGGTGTCTCGAAGCGCCACGCCGGGCTGATGCGGGTGTTCGGACTCCGGAAGATCGCCAGCGGATTGGGATTGCTGCTCCAGCCGCATCGGCGGGAATGGGTCTGGGCCCGCATCGCGGGTGATGCCCTCGACCTCTCGCTCCTGGGCGTGGCCTTCCGGCTCCCGCTCTCGAACAAGGGCTGGCTGGGCGCCATCACCGCCGCGGTCACCGGGGTGACGCTCGTGGACGTGTTCGCCGCCGTGGAGACGTTGCGCTCGCCCCGGCTCCATGCGGGGCACGTGACGCCGCCGCTCGGGATGGACATCGGGAGCAGCGCCCCCGCCGAGAGCTGGCGCGGGAGCGGTCTGGCCGAGGACGTGGGCGCCAACCCGCACCGGAGCGAGGACAGCCTCCCGGAAGCGGAGCGGCAGCGCATGATGAAGGAGGCCGCGCGGGAGCTCGGACTGCCGGATCGGGACGAGCACGGCACTCCGCGCTAGCCTCCACGGCTGGCCGTGGAGGACCGCACTGCCCCGGCCGAGGAGGGCCGGGGTGCTCACTTCGTGTACTGCTTCAACCAGAACTGGCGTCCCGTGCTTCGCAATGCACCCGCCAGGAACTCGGAGAAGGAACTGGCGATCTGCTTGCAGTAGTCTGGATTTGGGAACATCTCGTGGTAGCCATCTACGATGGGATAACGGCCGTTTTCCTGGTGGCTCACGTCCACCAGGACATAGTTGCTGTCCTGCACATCGCAGATGGCATACATTGAGGCGGGGCCGTGTTCGTCATCATCGTTGCGCTTGCCGAGAATTGCCACCCGCGCCCGGACAATCTGGGACAGCGGCAGGAGCAGGTAGGGGGCTTCCGGTAGGCGCTCGAACAACTCCGCTCCATTGCAATGCAGATAGAAGGCTCGCAGTTCCGGATCCAGTCGCCAGCCTACTCGCTGTTCGAACTCATCGATTTCCTCCGGCCTGGCAGGTGGATAGGGGAAGTGGTCACGTGAGACCTCTTCGAGCAGGTGGCTCATGAGCATGGCCATATCTTCAGTTGTCCGTGTAGGGCAGGTTTGGACCCACCGTATTCCAGGGCGCTTTGCCGTCGTAACAGGCTGGGTACTGCTCATTGAGTACATCGTGAACGTTGGGCTCTGCGGGAATGATGTTGTTGGGGTCCACCGGGTCTCCCCCGTGGGCGAGATCACGAATGTGGTGGCCCGGCCAGAACCTGCCGCCAGTGGTAGGCCACAGTCCGAACTTCTCGCTCCATTCCCGGCGAAACGCGCTCCTCACGCTGTCCCACTGCTCACGTAGGACGGCGGTTCCTGCTGGATTCAACTGGGCGTAGTTGCAGCAGCAGTGCCAGATGCCGTAGCGGCTACCCGCTTTGACGGGGAGGGGCAGGACGACGAGACTTCCCTCCCAGTCCAATTTGATGTCCGTCAGCCACATGCAGCCCATGAGCAGGTAACTCCCACTGGCGCACTCTTTCTGGCAGATTGACCAGAACTCCTGCCTGCATTGCCAGGGACCATAGAAGAGAGTTGTCCTCATCCGCCCGCCCGGCACGTTCAGCCAGGGGAGTTCCTTTTTCGTCGCGGGCGTGAGCGCTGGCGAGGGCGAAGGACCAGAGCCGCCTGTACCGTGGGGCGTCACGCATCCAACGAAGAGCATCAACAGCACCGAGGTCGCGGTCTGCTTCATGGAGATTCTATTGGCGGGACCGCGCATGGGTTGGACTGGGCCGAGGCTCGATTGCTCTTGGTAGTGGCAGTGCTCGTACCTTCAGCCAATATTAGGGCGCCTTGGATTTGGAGAGCGGCTTGGTGTAATGCAGCGCGAATTGTTTTGTCGTGAGCTTGTATTCTTCAAGCAGTTTGCTGATCGGCTCGGGTTTCCAAAAAAGAGGTGGTTGTTTCACCAAAGCACCTAGGAATTGTTCAATATTCTTTAGAAGCTTCTCCAGTCCATCTGGTGTTAACACCCTGGTGCCCTCAGGAAAGAAGGCATCATGCCTCGGGGTGGTTGAGCGTGCCACTACAACAGGGATTCCCTCCCTCTCGGGATCTCTGTGCCTGAACCACTCCATTGCAGCAAGGAGTTGCTCACCATCACTCTTTGGCAAATCCTTTGCCCGTTCGTTCTTGGCCTCAATGACCCACGAGAACTCTGGCCACTCCCACAGGTTGTCCGGACCGCGCAGGAACTGCTTTTCCGGACGTAGCCCTATAGCCCCAAAGGTTACAGCAATATCCATTAGGCCCTGTTCTAGAATCTCTGGTTTAGCGTCAAAAGATAGCTTTGTTTTGAGTGTCGCCAATTCAGCAAGCGCGCCGTTCGGATTGGAAAAGCCGGCGTACCAGGACAGCACCACTGTTGCTGCGGCTGCCGTTGGCTTCGAGTACCGGGATACGATGCTGTTGGGCGGTGTGCACATGTAACTATTCTTCTCGTGTGCAGCCTTTTGTGTCTGAAGACCCGCTGGTTCATCGACCTCGTATATATAATTGGCCTTACGCTGTAGCAGCCAGCCGATTTGCTCCTCTGAGGGTGGCGCGATTGCTTCCTTTTCTCGTGAAGAGGCTGTACCCTTAGCGGGCTTTGCTTTTGCTTGTGCTGATTTTTCTTTTGCCTGCTTGGTTGGCTGTTCTTTTTGTGGCTTTACTTTGTGAAGCACGTCTTGAATGATATCAGCCGCTTTCTGAGGATTGTGTGCGAATGCGGCACGCTGAGCCTGGTGTTCAGCCTCGGTTAAGAGAATTTGAAGTTCTTCAGGCTTGTCTGTCAGCCCTTTTAGTTTTTTCTTTACCCTACTGTCGTAGAAGGACTTCCATCCGGCATCGCGCGTTAGGCACTTGTTTGCCATGTCCTCTACGGCATTCGTTAGTGCGCCGCCTTGGTTCAATGCAATCTTTGTTAGGTCTTCCGAAAGCTGGAGTTGTGCCCGCGTTGTTGCTCCCATCAATTCCACCACATCCCGTTTGGCTAGGAAATTCACCAAATCTGGCCCGGTCAATACTACAACAGCGTAATCTGCTTGTGACCGAACCGCGCGTCCCATCCCTTGCTCGACGCGATAGATCCATCTCCGATACGCGCCACCAGGGCGACCCGGGACTTTTCGATCATAGTCATCACCAAGCCCTTGGCCAACAGGCATGCCATCGATCACAAGAACGCGACAAGAATCGTCTGGCAAGTCCACACCGTCATATCGCTGAGCGAAGGCGACAAACGAGAGTGTTCCCTTCTTTAGTCCTTCGACTGTCTCTTTCACTCTGTCGCCGACTTCCACAGTGGCCCCCACTGCCTCCCATTGTCTTGCTGCCTTTTCGCTTGGTGTTAGGACAACTACCCGGAATCGCTTGGACAATTTGCGACACCATTTCATTACCCAATCGCGATCTAGTGTTGGATCGATCAGCGAAGGAGCAAGCACCATGCGCTCTCCAACTCCTCCGTCAGAAGGTGGGACAATGGGATTTCGCGCGGCATCAGGCTCGCAGCCGAGTTCACGGACAAGGGCCGAGTCGTCGGACAATGTGGCCGACATAAAAAGCCTGTGCTTGGCTTCATTGTAAGGGCGCGCCAACTGCACGGCTGGGATATCAGGAAAAATCTCAATGACTTTTCCTGACACTATGCATCGGCACCATCTGAGATTGTTTTTGAGGTAGCCCCATACGAACAGAAGACCTTTGCCTTCGGCATAAACATCTAGTGTCGAGCGCAATTGATCGATAAGTGGAGCCCAAATCCAGAAAGGGACTTCGAAAGCGGCTGCGTCATCTCCGCGCTCGACTCCCATCCAAACACCAGGGTTGTAGTCTTTGCATGGAGCGCGTAGAAGCTCAAGTAATCCTTCGAAGAGTGGTTCGATTTCGCCTTTCTCAATACGAATGGTGAAGCTATCCCTTATTTCTTGGATACCTGAGTGCGCATCATCCAGAACAATTGCGTGCGGTATGAGATCGACATCATCACGGTCGAAAGTGGAACGTGCATTGAAAAGTTTGTCATAAGTGCAAACGATGATCGCTTGCCCTGCAATTGCTGTGGCTGGGGGGTGTTTTTCGCCATGTCGATAATAAACGGCACTTATGCCAAGATTTTCGGCTTCCTGTAAAACCTGCTCAACAAGTTGTGTAGTAGGGCAGAGGTACACCACAGGGCGGCGCGTCTCCGCCATGTAGGAATAGAGATGCACTAGGGCTACGGTGGTTTTGCCGAAGCCTGTGCTCATTTTGAGCACTAGGTCACGCGTTCCCCGCTTGGCTGCAAGTGACACCAGCGCTTCTTTCTGCGGCGCTCGCAGCCCGACGTGCGAGGTCTTTCTGTCAAGGGAATCAAAAAGTGCAAGCGGATCGGAGACGTCAATAGGCGTCTCGTCGTCGGTGTACTTAGAGAAATCAACCATCGTTGAACCTCCCAACAGTTCGCGGAGAAGTTGCGAGCATACGCTGTGCCAGCAAAATCGCCAATGCCTCTGCTTTCCGGATTCGACTTGTGCGGTGTGTGTCTCCGACGGGACTCGAATCCGTCGGACATTGGATGATGGGGCAATGCACTCAGTGACAGCTCGGCTGACCTGTGCTGACACCCACCGCGCGGTAGATGAGCACCGCCGCGGCCAGCAACGGCACCGCTCGTTTGAGCACGAAGGTCGCCATGCGCGGTTGCCGCGCCCATAAGCCCGTTTGCACCTGTGCCCCCAGCAGCGCCGGGAGCCCGCCCAGGGCGAAGGCCCCCATCAGCAGCGCTCCACCCCCCAAGGAGCTGCTCGCCAGCGCCGCCGCGTACACCCCGTAGAGCAGGCCGCAGGGCAGCAGCGGCGTCACCGCACCCATTGCGCCCGCTTTGCTCAAAAGCGAAAACTTTGCGCCCACCCGGGTGACGGCCACCGCCACGTGGCTCAGCCCTGGCAATGGCCTCAGCCGCTTTCCCAACTCCAGCGCCGAGGCCACCAGCGCCGCCGCCATCACCCACGGCAGCCAGGGCCGCGCCGAGACCGCCAGCGCCCGCGACACCCCTCCGCCCAGCGCCCCCAGCAGCCCTCCCACGAGTGCGTACGAGCCCACGCGCGCGCTCTGATACGCGAGCACCGCGCGCCATCGCTCCGGGCCCTTCACCCCCGGCAGTCCCGCGCACGCCAGCGGCCCGCACATCAGGAGGCAGTGCACGCTTCCGGTGACGCCCACCATCAACGCCCCCAACGCGCCCACCCAGAGGTTCTCGAGAACGGGAAATGCCGTGGTCATGCCCCCGTCCATCGCAATGGGCATGCCGTTCGCAAGGGGCCCGCTTCGATGCCGGTCTCCCAGCCAATCGAGCATGCCTCGGCCTCGTGCCTCCACTGTGGCAGCCCCGTTCCCCAGGGCTCGCCACTCCGGGGCTTCTGCTGCGCCGGCTGCGAGGCCGTCCACCACCTCCTCGTGGACCAGGGCCTCACCCGCTACTACGCGCTGGCCGACGGCAAGACGGCCCCCGCCCCCGAGCCCCGGCAGGACCGTGGCTTCGCCTGGCTGGAGCCGCTCGTGGCCCGCGCCGAGTCCTCCACCAGCTCCGTGTGTACGCTCGAGCTGGATGTGCAGGGCATCCACTGCGCCGCATGCGTCTGGCTGATGAACGAGCTGTTCCGCCGCCAGTCCGGCGGGGCCTCGCTCACCGTCAATCCCGCGCTCGGCAAGGTGCGGCTCGCCTGGAGCAAGGGCGCCTTCGACGTGGCCGCCTTCCTCCGCTCCGTCGAGGGCTTCGGCTACCTCTTCGGCCCCAGCCGCAAGCGTCCCGAGTCCGCCTCGCTCGATCTGCCCATCCGGCTCGGCATCTGCGCCGCCATCACGATGAACGTGATGCTCTTCTCGGTGAGCTTCTACGTGGGGCTCACCCCGGCCGATGGCGACGTCTTCTCCCTCTTCAGCCAGCTCAGCGTGTGGCTCTCCACCGGCGTGGTGCTGGTGGGCGGCTGGCCCTTCTTCCGCTCGGCGTGGCGCGGCCTGCGCAGCGGCGTCCTCCACCTGGACCTGCCCATCGCCCTGGGCATCCTCCTCGTCTTCTCCACCTCGCTGCTCGAGGCGCGCGACGGCCGGGGAGACCTGGCCTACTTCGACACGCTCAACACCTTCGTCACCCTGATGCTGGTGGGCCGCTGGTTGCAGCAGCGCGTCCTCGAGCGCAACCGGCGCTTCCTCCTGGAGGATGATGGCGCGGACGGCCTCTTCGCCCGGCGTCAGGAGGGAGACCGGCTCGTCACCGTGCGTGCCGCCGAGCTGCGCGCGGGCGACGTGCTCGTCATCGCCCCGGGGGAGCTGGTGCCCGTGGATGCCGAGCTGCTCGACGCGAGCGCCAGCTTCTCCACCGACTGGGTGACGGGCGAGCCGGACGTGCGCGCGGTGGAGCAGGGCGGAGAGGTGCCCGCCGGGGCCTTCAACGCCGCCCGCGCCGCCGCCCACCTGCGCGCCCGGACGGACTTCCAGGACTCGCCGCTGGTGGCCCTGCTGCGCCAGACGCCCTCCGCGCCCGGCCGCGTGCCCGCCCACGCGCGCTTCTGGAACGCCGTGTCCCGCCGCTGGGTCGTCTCCGTGCTGCTCGTCTCCGGACTGGGGCTCGCCCTCTGGCTGCCCCAGGGCCAGGACAAGGCGCTGCAGGTGGCCGTGGCCCTGCTCGTGGTGACGTGCCCCTGCGCCATCGGCATCGCCGTGCCGCTCGCCTACGAGCTCACCCAGACGCGCCTGCGCCGGCTCGGCCTCTTCGTTCGCAGCCAGGACCTGCTGGATCGGCTGCCCCGCGTGCGCAAGGTGCTCTTCGACAAGACGGGCACGCTGACGCTCGGCCGTCTGGAATTGGTGGACCGCGAGGCCGTGGACGCGCTCGCGCCCGAGTTGCGCGATGTGGCCTTCGACCTGGCCGCGCGCAGCAACCACCCGGTGAGCCGATGCCTCGCCGCGGCACTTTCTCGCGCTGGCGCACGCTTCACCGCTGGCGCACGAGTCACGGAGCACCCCGGGCTGGGCCTGGAATTGCTCCGAGAGGACGGGATGTGGCGGCTGGGTGCCCTGGAATGGGCGGCACCTGGCGCCACGGGACCGGGAGGGACCGTCCTCGCCCGCAACGGCCAGCCCCTGGCCACCTTCGCCCTGCGCGAGTCCGTGCGTGCCGATGCGCGCCGGGAAATCCAGGCGCTGCGCGAGGCCGGCCACGAGGTGTGGCTCATCTCCGGCGACGCGCCCGCGCGGGTGCGTGCCATGGCCGAGGCCCTGGACGTACCCGTGGCGCATGCGCTCGGCGGCCAGCGGCCCGAGGACAAGGCCGAGGCGGTGGCGCGCATCGACCAGGCGGACACGCTCTTCCTGGGCGACGGCGTCAATGACAGCCTCGCCTTCGAGCGCGCCTTCTGCGCGGGTACGCCCGCCATCGATCGGCCGGTGCTGCCGGGCAAGTCCGACTTCTTCCTCATGGGCGAGGGCCTCTCGGCCATCCGCGAGGCCCTGGAGCTCTCCGGCCGCCTGCGCCGGGTGGTGCGCCAGGTGATTGGCATCTCGCTCGCCTACAACATGGTGACGGTGGCGGTGAGCCTCGCCGGGCTGATGACGCCGCTGCGCGCGGCCGTGGTCATGCCGCTCAGCTCCCTGTCCCTCATCCTCTTCACCCTCGTGAGCCTCTCCGCGCGCCGCACGCCCGCGGCGGGAGCGCCGGCACGGGCCTTGAAAGAGGTGCCCGCATGAACGTCATCGTCCTCCAGGTCTTCGTCAGCCTGATGCTCGTGGTGGGCTCGGTGCTGCTCTACGCCTTCAGCGTGCGGCACCGCGACTACGAGCACGCCGACCGCCTGTCCCTCATTCCGCTCGAGGACGACACCGCCAGGCCGGCCCCGTCCTCCGAAACCAGGCCGCAGCAATGACTCTCCCGAGGTGATCTCGTGCAACAGCAACGCATCGTCTACGACGACGCCATCACACGGCGGTTCATCTTCGCCTCAGTGCTGTTCGGCGTGGTGGGCCTGTTGGTGGGCTGCATCGTCGCCGCCCAGCTCGCCTGGTGGCAGCTCAACTTCGGCGTGCCCTATCTGACCTTCTCCCGCCTGCGCCCGCTGCACACCAACGCGGTCATCTTCGCGTTCGTGGGCAACATGATGTTCGCGGGCGTCTACTACTCCACCCAGCGTCTGCTGAAGACGCGCATGGCGTCCGACCTGCTCTCCAAAATCCATTTCTGGGGATGGCAGGCCATCATCGTCTCGGCGGCCGTGACGCTGCCGCTCGGCATCTCCACCGCCAAGGAGTACGCCGAGCTCGAGTGGCCCATCGACATCGCCATCGCGCTCGTCTGGGTGGTCTTCGCCATCAACTTCTTCTGGACGCTGGCGAAGCGCCACGAGAAGAACCTCTACGTCGCCATCTGGTTCTACATCGCCACCATCATCACCGTGGCGGTGCTGCACATCGTCAACAGCCTGGCATTGCCGCTCGGCCCGCTGAAGAGCTACTCCGTCTTCTCCGGCGTACAGGACGCGCTGGTGCAGTGGTGGTACGGCCACAACGCCGTCGCCTTCTTCCTCACCACGCCCATCCTGGGCATCATGTATTACTTCCTGCCCAAGGCGGCCGAGCGCCCGGTCTATTCCTACCGGCTCTCCATCATCCACTTCTGGGCCCTGGTGTTCATGTACATCTGGGCCGGTCCGCACCACCTGCTCTACACCGCGCTGCCGGACTGGGCGCAGTCGCTCGGCATGGTGTTCAGCGTGGCGCTGTGGGCCCCGTCCTGGGGCGGCATGCTCAATGGCCTGCTCACCCTGCGCGGCGCCTGGCACAAGCTGCGCGAGGACCCGGTCATCAAGTTCCTCATCGCCGGTGTCACCTTCTACGGCATGGCTACCTTCGAGGGCCCGCTGCTCTCCATCAAGTCGGTGAGCGCGCTCGGGCACTACACGGACTGGATCATCGGCCACGTGCATGGGGGCGCCCTGGGCTGGAACGGCCTCATGGCGGCCGGCATGTTCTACTGGCTGGTGCCCAGGCTGTACGGCACGAAGCTGCACTCGGTGAAGGCGGCGGACCTGCACTTCTGGACGAGCACGGTGGGCATCCTGCTCTACATGCTCGCGATGTGGGCCTCGGGCATCAACCAGGGCCTCATGTGGCGCGCCACCAACCCGGACGGGACGCTGCTCTACCCGAACTTCGTGGAGACGCTCATCGCCATCCGGCCCATGTACATCGTCCGTCTGATCGGCGGCTCGTTGTACCTCATGGGCTTCCTGTTGATGGTGTGGAACCTCTGGAAGACGGCCCGCTCCGGCCAGGCGGTGGATGGAGAGACCACCGTGGTGGTGGAGGAGAAGGCTCCCGAGTCCGTGGGGGTGGGCAGGCCCGCGTGGGTGGCCATCGTCACCGGTTGGCCGCTCCTGTTCGCGCTGGCCATCATCGGCCTCAGCTTCTTCCTGGGCTGGTCCAGCCCCGTGCGCGCCATCGCCATCATGGGCGCCATGCTGGCCCTGGGTGAGTTCGCGTGGATCGTCGCCCGGCGCAACCGCGAGACCGGTGGGCCCTCCTGGTTCGCCATCATCGAGGGCCGCCCGCTGGCCTTCACCGTGCTCACGCTGCTCGCCATCCTCATTGGCGGCGTGGCGGAGTTGCTGCCCACCATCCTCATCAAGCAGGCGGTGCCGCACCACGGCGAGGCCCAGCAGCCGTACTCCCCGCTGGAATTGCAGGGCCGCGACCTGTACGTGCGCGAGGGCTGCTATGTCTGCCATTCGCAGATGATCCGTCCCTTCCTCGCGGAGACGCAGCGCTACGGCGACGTGTCCCGGGCCGAGGAGTTCATCTACGATCACCCGTTCCAGTGGGGCAGCAAGCGCACCGGTCCGGACCTGCACCGCGTGGGCGGCAAGTACCCGAACCTCTGGCACTACACGCACATGATGGATCCGCGCGCCACCAGCCCCGGCTCCAACATGCCGCCGTACCCGTGGCTCGCGGACAACAAGATCGACGTCAAGCTGGCGCCCAAGAAGCTGTCGCTGATGCAGAAGCTCGGCGTGCCCTACACCAACGCCGACGTGGACGGTGCCGAGGCGCGCCAGAAGGCCCAGGCCCAGACCATCACCGCGGACCTGGCCAGCCAGGGCGTCCAGGTGGCGTGGGACTCGGAGATGGTGGCCCTCATCTCCTATCTGCAGCGGCTCGGGCGCGGGCCCCAGGACGTGGTTCCGGCCGTGCCGGGCGGAATCCAGACGGCCTCGACGACGGGAGGGACTCCCTGATGTGGCGCCAATTCTACGCGGGCATGGACCTGGTCCATCTGCCGCTCTTCACGCTGATTCTCTTCATCGTGGTCTTCACCGGTGTCACCGCGTGGGTGTTCCTCGCGCGGCGCGGCCAGGACTACGACGCGATCTCCCGGCTGCCGCTGGCCGAGACGGGCGCGGTGACTTCCGATTCCCGCGGCGCGAGGGCCCACCATGAGCGCGAATGACAAGCCGGGCATTCTCCACGTCTATGACGGCATCGAGGAGATGGACAACCACCTGCCCAACTGGTGGCTGTTCCTCCTCTGGAGCACCGTCCTCTTCGGTTTTGGTTATTGGTTCTACTATCAGGTGAGTGGTGTCGGCCCCGGCTCCATGGCGGTGTACAAGGCCGAGGCCGCCGAGGCCGCGCGCAACGCCGCCTCCAACCAGCCCGTGTCCGACGAGACGCTGCTCGCGCTGATGCTGGACTCGCAGTCGGTGGAGCAGGGCAAGGCGCAGTTCACGCAGCAGTGCGCCGCCTGCCATGGCCAGAAGGGCGAGGGACTCATCGGTCCGAACCTCACGGACAAGTTCTGGCTGCACGGCGGCACGCCCATGGCCATCCACAAGACGGTGTCCGAGGGCGTGGTAGCCAAGGGCATGCCCGCCTGGGAGCGGACGCTGGGCGCCGAGCGCGTGCGCTCCATCGCCGCCTACGTGTTGACGCTCAAGAACACGAACGTGCCCGGCAAGGCCCCCCAGGGCGAGCTGGCGGAGTAGGGGAGGGTATTCAGATGGCACAGCCTCGAGCATCCGGACCGGGCACCGGGCACCTCTCCTCCATCCGTCCGGATGGCTCCCGGCTGGGCATCCATCCCTCGGACGTGCACGGCCGCTTCATCACCTGGCGGCGCATCGTCTTCGCGGTGCTGATCGCCATCTACGCCGTGACTCCATTCATCCGGATGGGCGGCCACCCCGCCATCCACCTGGACGTGGCGGCTCGCCGCTTCTACCTCTTCGGCAGCACCTTCAACGCGCAGGACTTCTGGATCGTCCTCTTCCTGCTCACCACCACGGGCTTCTCGCTGCTCTTCGCCACCGCGTGGCTCGGACGCGTGTGGTGTGGCTGGGCCTGCCCGCAGACGGTGTTCCTCGAGGGCGTCTACCGGCGCATCGAACGGTGGATCGACGGCCCCCGCGAGCGCCGGCTGAAGCTGGCCGCCGGCCCCTGGACGCCGGAGCGCGTGCTGCGCGCGGTGACGAAGCACGGGGCGTTCCTCGCCGTGTCGTGGTTGCTGGCCCACGTGGCCCTGGCCTTCTTCGTCTCCGTGAAGGGCCTGGGCACCATGGTGCTGGACGGGCCGGGCGGGCATGCCGTGCCCTTCGCCTGGGCCATGGCCGTCACCGGCGCGCTGTATTTCAACTTCGCCTGGTTCCGCGAGCAGCTGTGCGTGGTGCTCTGCCCCTATGGGCGTCTCCAGTCGGCCATGCAGGACCGGGACTCGCTCCTCATCGGTTATGACATCGCCCGGGGCGAGCCGCGCGGCCGTCTGGTGAAGGCGAAGCTGGCGCTCGCGGAGGCTCCCCGTCAGGGCGACTGCGTGGATTGCCGCAAGTGTGTCACCGCCTGTCCCACGGGCATCGACATCCGCAATGGCTTGCAGATGGACTGCATCGCCTGCGCGCAGTGTGTGGATGCCTGTGACGAGGTGATGGACAAGGTGGGGCGCCCCAGGGGCCTCATCCGTTACGACTCGCTCAACGGGCTGGAGGGCCAGCCCCGCCGCGTGGTCCGGCCGCGCCTGCTCCTCTACGGGGGCTTCTTGCTCGTCTCCGCCCTCGCGCTCACGGTGAGCCTGGTGGGCCGCACGCCCTTCGAGGCCAACCTGCTGCGCTTCCAGGGCCTGCCCTACTTCCTGGAGGGCACCACGGTGCGCAACCAGTTCGAGCTGCACCTGGTGAACAAGAACCCGGTGGAGTCCACCTTCACCGTGCGGGTGGACAGCCCGGTGCCCGCCAACGTGGTGGTGCCGCAGCAGCAGGTGACGCTGGGCTCGCTGGAGAGCTTCCGGCTGCCCCTCTTCGTCACCGTGGAGCGGGGCCCTCGCGTGCCCTTCGTCTTCAAGGTCGAGGTCACCGACCAGGTCTCCGGTCAGGTGAGACGGTTGGAGGCCCGCTTCCTGGGCCCCCCGGGGGCGAGCCGGTAGGAGGAGCCAGCAGCGAGCCCTCCAGGCGGATAGAGGGGTTGTACGACCGCACCCCTTCCTTCGTGCTGGGTGGCCCGGCCGGAAGATGCAATCCAGTTGACGATTCCCAGGGTGAGCGTCATAAACCCGTTTATGACGCGTTTCCAGAGTAGATGGGCCTTCCTGCTTTCCCTGACCGCCGTGTCGTTCGCGGACGGCGCGGCCGCCGCCAGCCTGAGCTCCGCGTCCTCCACCGCCTTCACCGTTCCCAACGGGACGTTCGAGACGCCCGCCCTCCCGGCGTCACCCGGGTACGAGTACGCCCCCGCGGGAAGTGGATGGACGCTCGTCAACGGCGCGGGCTTCACCCGGAACGCCACCGCGTTCACCTCGGCCAACCCGAGCGCTCCCGAAGGAGCCCAGGTGCTCTTCCTCCAGGGCGGGGGCGCCTCGGCTTCGAGGACCCTGAACTTCCCGGCGGGCTACTACGTCTTCAGCTTCTTCGCCGCGCAGCGCGGCAACCCCGTCAACACCCAGCGCGTCGAGCTGCGGATCGACGGGGCCGCCGTCCAGGGCTTCACGCCCGCCGGAACCACCTACCAGGCCTTCAGCTCGGGCGCGGTGCTGCTGTCCTCCGGCCCCCACTCCATCGAGCTGCGCGGGCTCAACCCCCAGGGCGGCGACAACACCGCGTTCGTGGATGACCTCCGGGCCACGCGCATCCGGGACATCGGCCTCAGCGGCTTCGAGTCTCCGGTGCTGCCCACCTCTCCCGGCTATGCCTACGCTCCGGCGGGCGGGCCGTGGACCTTCAACGGGCTCAGTGGCCTCAGCCGCAACGCCAGCGGGTTCACCGCCTCCAACCCCGCCGCGCCCGAGGGCGGCCAGGTGCTCTTCCTCCAGGGCGCCTCCTCCGCCTCCACTTCCATCAGCATTCCGCGCGGGGGCTATTACCGGTTCCGCCTCAGGGCCGCCCTCCGCGCCAACAACCCGGTCCAGCCGCCGGCCAAGAACATCCGCATCACCCTCGGCGGCACCCAGGTGGGCGAGTTCCGTCTCGCCAGCACCCAGTACGCCGAGCACATCTCCGCCGCGCTCTACCTGGACGCGGGCGTCAACACGGTGAGCCTGATCGGCGTGGACACGGCGGCCGGAGACCACACCGGGCTGGTGGATGACCTCCGGATGGAGATGCTCCACGACTGGCAGGATCCGTACGTCTGGGGCGGCGCGGTGCCCGGTGCCAGCGACGACGCCACCGTGAGCGCCGGCAGCGCCGTCTGTCTGCAGGGCACCCTCGCCCCGAGGACCCTCACCGTGAGCGGCGAGCTGGTCGGTGCCCAGAACCGCAACGTGGCCGTCACCACGAAGTACGTGATGGTGATGGGCAGCGGCTCCCTGCTCGAGCTGGGACAGGAGCTGACGCCCTATCCGGGCTCGGCCACCTTCACCCTCAACGCCACGCCCGCGGATCCCGAGGTCATGGGCATGGGCAACAAGTTCATCGGCGCCATGGGCTCCGCCACCCTCCGCCTCCACGGCCTGAACCGCGTGAGCTGGTCGCAGCTCGGCGCGAACGTGAACGCGGGGAGCTCCACCGTGGTCCTCAAGGAGGCCGTGGACTGGCGGCCGGGTGACAAGATCGTCATCGTCTCCAGCCATCGCGACTGGAACGAGGCCGAGCAGCGCACCGTCACGTCCGTCTTCTCGGGGAACACGGCCCTCACGCTCGACAGCCCCCTCGCGTACTCCCACACCGGCGTGGTGAAGAGCTACTCCAACGGCTCGCGCACCTGGACCGCGGACCTGCGCGCCCAGGTGGGTCTGCTCACGCACAACATCCTGGTGCAGGGTGATGCGGCGTCCGCGTCCTCCGGTGGCTTCGGCGGACACGTGATGATCATGGACAACTCGGCGGCGTACGTCAGCGGCGTCGAGCTCTACAACATGGGCCAGAAGGCGCGCCTCGGGCGCTACCCCTTCCACTGGCACATGCTGGGCAGCGTGGGCTCGGGCCAGTACTTCAAGAACTCCAGCGTCCACCACTCCTACAACCGGGCCATCACCATCCACGGCACCGAGAGCACGCTCGTCGAGAACAACTTCTTCTATGACCACATCGGCCATGGCGTGTTCCTCGAGGACGGCAGCGAGCGCTTCAACGTCATCAAGAAGAACGTGACCCTGCTCACGCGGCGCCCCGCGCCCGGCGAGCAGCTCACGCCCTCCGACAACCAGTTCAACGAGGTCCAGAACCGCAGCCCGGCCAGCTATTGGATCACCAATCCCCAGAACACCTTCGAGGACAACGTCGCCGCGGGCACCGAGGGCACCGGCTTCTGGTTCGCGCTTCCTTCCCGTCCCATGGGCCTGTCCGCGAACGACTCGCGCTTCTCGTCGATGCGCCCCAACGCGCTCCCGATGATCTCCTTCAAGGGCAACAGCGCCCACAGCACCATGAGCGGGTTCGACATCTTCGACGGGCTGGATGCCAACCACTCCATCCTCCCGAACGCCGGCTGGTCCGACACCGCCCCCCACCTCATCGAGAACAGCACGTGGTACGCGAACGACCTGGCCATCTACACGGGCATCGGCGTCGGCGGTCCGTCCGAGAACCTCATCTTCCGCAACAACGTCCTGGTGGAGAACGCGGTCGGCACCATGCTGGCCAGCTACAGCTTCGTCGACCAGAGCCTCTTCGTGGCCAACTCCGGTGAGAACCTCCTCTCCGGCCAACGCTACGCCTACCGCGTGTACGACGGCGCGGGCCAGGTCCGGGACTCGCACTTCATCGGGTGGGATGCCGCCAACGCCAACTTCCTGATGAACACGGGCGCGGCCATCAAGCACCCCAATCACCAGTTCACCGGCAACACGATGTCTCCCGCCAGCCCGCCGCGCACCGTGCTGGAGGACTTCGACATCCGCCCCGTGTCGGGCGCCCACGCCAACCACCCCGGGCACCCGCGCTACTGGTCCATCGTGTTGCGTGACGTCAACGGCGGCATCAGCGGCAAGGCCAATACGTCCATCATCTCCAACCACCCGTTCATGCGGGTGGGTGACGAGTACCGCCCGCCGAACTGGGAGCGCGCGTACCGGAGCGATCACCGCTTCGCCCTGTCGCGGCTCTCCTACAACGTGCCGTTCGAGCAGACGCCCAACATCACCTGCACGCGCGAGAAGGCGGGCACGGCCCCCGCCAGCGTCTTCTACATCGACGACAACGGCTACCACGAGTGGCACCAGCTCCCGTTCATCGTCAACGAGGGCTTCGAATACACCTATGCCTACCAGTCCCTCCCCGCCGTGAAGGTGGTGTCGATGAACATGGAGGACGCCACCGCGGGTGACAACTACATCGCCCACTTCAAGGACTTCGGGAAGCTGGGCGGCGTCTCGCTCTCCTCGAGCCAGGGCAGCTTCACCGCCCACTCCTCGCTCGCCAGCCTGCGCGGCTCCACCACCTCGGGCTACTACCTGCAGCCGGGCGGGGACCTCTCCATCAAGGCCGTCGCCACCGGTAGGAACCAGTCCTTCACCATCGCCTGGAGCACGGACTTCGCGGTGGCGCCGCTCGACACGGATGGAGACCAGGTGACGGACTCCGCGGAGATCAACGCGTCACGGCATCCCTTCGACGCCGCCGACCTCGGTGCCGAGTTCCTCACGGCCGGAGGCTTCGAGGGCTGGACGGGGTTCGGCAACATCACCGGGCAGGCGGTGTCCGGCGGCGTGCTGACCGGCATCTCCTCCGACAACGGTGACGCGCAGATCGTGAACAGCGCCTACCAGTTCAGCGCCAGCCGCGTGGCGCTGCTCCAGGTCCGCATGCGCGCCACCCAGAACACCGGCGTGCAGATGTTCTTCGCCACCAGCACCCAGCCGGGTTTCTCGGGCACGCGCGTGGCCAGCGCGACCTATTCTGGCAACGGCGCCTGGCAGACGCTCACCTTCGACATGGCGGGCCAGTTCGATTGGACGGGGACGATCACCGATCTCCGGCTCGATCCGGTGTCGGGCGTGGGCATCCAGTTCGACATCGACTGGATCCGCGGACCGGGGCTGTAGACGTCACATTCCAGCAACTCCTCCGCCCGGGCCTGTGCAGCACAGTCCACGCTCGGGCGGAGGGTCCCTCCCCTTCGTGCCCCGACCAGTGCTAAGAATCGATCCTTCTGGCGATCCGGGCCCCCCATCCGGCGAGAGCGAAGGAGTCGAACATGCGGAGCGTGACGGGTGTGGCGGTACTGCTGTGTGCGGTGGTGGCGGGTGGCGCCGGGGCCGAGGACTGGGAGAAGGTGTCCGACGGTGACATCTCCATCAAGGCCCGGCCCTACACGGCCGTGACGGGAGGCCGGGAGGTGTGGGCCGAGGGGGTGCTGCCGGTGAGCCTCCAGGACGTGCAGACGGCCCTCATGGACCACGACAACTTCCGGAACTTCATGCCGTACGTGACGGAGTCGCGGCTGCTGGCGCGAGGCGCGGACGGCGCCCGCCTGACGTATACGCGGCTGGACTTCCCCCTCATCTCGGATCGCGACTACGTGCTCCGGGTGCTGGACGAGCCGGTGCTGGACGCGGAAGGCAGACAGGTGGCGTTCCACCAGAAGTGGATGCCGGACAACAGCATGCTGCCGGAGCGCGCGGGCGTGGTGCGGCTGCGTCACAACCAGGGCAGCTGGTACTTCACCCCGCGCTCCGAGGGCGGGGTGCACTTCGTCTACCGCTTCATCGTGGAGCCGGGCGGTTCCATCCCGGGCTTCCTGGCCGGCGTGGGCCAGAAGGACGCCGTGGTGGCCACGGTGCGCGGGGTGGAGAAGCGCGCGCTCAAGCTGGCCGCGGCTCGGGCGCAGGCGAAGGAGACCCGCGCCATCCCCTGAGGGAGCCCGCTATGCTCCCGCCCGCCGTGCAACCACGAGAGGAGCGGGACATGCGGGGAGACAACAGGCGGGTGGGTTGGAGGGTCCGAGCCCTCCTGCTGCCGCTGGTGCTGGCCGGGTGTGCTTCGAAGCAGGCTCCGGCGGCGAACGTGCCCCTGGCGTTACAGGGGACCGCGCCGGAGCAGGCCGTCACCCTCCTGCCGCTCGGTGGTCCTCTTCAGAGCGAGAACGCCGAGCTCTCCGGCCTCGCCTGGTACGGGGAGCACCTCGTCATGCTGCCGCAGTATCCCGGCTGGCGGAACGACGGCACTTCCTGTCTCTACACCGTCTCGAAGGCAGACGTCCTCGCGCGGCTCGACAACACGGCGTCCGGGCCTCTCGAGCCCCGCTGCATTCCGTTCGACAGCGGTGGCCTTGAGAAGCGCATCCCCGGCTTCGAAGGCTATGAGGCCATCGGGTTCGTGGGGGAACAAGCATATCTGTCCGTGGAGGCCCGCCAGAGCACGGGGAAGGGCTTCCTGGTGACCGGCCGCATCGCGCCCGACTTGAGCGTGCTGAAGCTCGAGGCTGCACCCCAGGCCGTCCTTTCCCTGCCCGCCCAGGTGGCCAACGCGGGCTTCGAGACCCTGGTGGTGGGAGGGGATCGCTTGCTGGCCCTGTACGAGGCCAACGGGGTTCGCGTGAACCCGGCCCCCGCCGCCGAGAGCTTCGATCGATCGCTCACCTCCGCCGGCAGGCTCTCGCTCCCGTCGATCGAATACCGCGTCACCGATGCCACCTCCCTGGACCCGGAGGGCCGGTTCTGGGTGATGAACTACAGCTTTCCAGGGACCTCTCGGGCCTATGATCCGGCGCCGGATCCGCTCATGGCCCGGTACGGCACCGGACCGGCCCATGCGAAGAAGCCCCAGGTGGAGCGGCTCATCGAGCTCCAGGTGCGGCCCACTGGCATCGTGCTCACGGATCGGCCTCCTCTCCAGCTGCGGCTCTCCGATGAGGCACCCCGCAACTGGGAGGGAGTGGTGCGGCTGGACGGGCGGGGCTTCCTGCTCGTGACCGACAAGTTTCCCGGGACCCTGCTCGGCTTCGTTCCGAGCCCGCCCTGAGCCAGGGTGGGGTTCGCGTGCTACCCGTGGGGCGGAAAGGCTCAGTCTCCGCCGATGGCGAAGTCCCAGTCCCCGTTGGAATGGATGCCGAGGCGGAAGCCGACGTAGCCACCGCCCGTGACGCTGCGCATCTGGGCGAGCTGCTCGGGCGTGTACACCGACTCGAGAGCCTTCCAGTCCTTGGGTTTCGGGTGTTCGCCGTACGCGGACGGCCAGACGTAGAGGCCGCCGCTCTTCGCATGAGGGAGGTTGAGCAGTTTCACGATTCGCGCGAGCACCGGGTCTCCGTCGCGCGTCTCGCTCTTGCGCCAGTATTCGGCCACGTTCACCCGGTCATCGCCGAAGCTGGCGGTGAATCCCTGCCCCGTCTCGTGGGTGAGGGCCTCCAACCTCTCGTAGTCACAGGCCACGGCCGCGGCGATGATGCGGCGGCGCATCGACTCCACCGCGGGGGGGAGGGGCGGCTGGGCCGGCTTCGGCTCGGGGCTGAGGGTGCTCGCCGAGCAGCGCGCGCCGGCCGCTCCAGTGCTTCCCGCATCCGCCTGCGCGGTCGTGGCGGCTCCCGCGTCTGGAGCGATGGCTCCCGCGTCCGGCGAGGTCTCGGGCGCACCGGCATCCACCGGCGCCGGGGCGGAGGCGCCCGTGTCACGGGCAGCGTCCCCGGTCTGGGGTGCGGTGGCGGGCGCGCCGGCATTCACCGGGGACTCGGGAGCCGGGATGGGCTTCGTACAGGACAGCAGCAGCGAGCAGAAGATCGAGGCGAACCTGTTCATGGTGAACGCCCTGGACGCAGCGAGCGCCCCGAAAATTCATCCACTTCCCCCCGCTGGCGCCGGGTGCCCTGAATACAGTGGGTGGGGATTCGTCCAGAGCGGCCAGCCCCGACAAGGACGCCCCCATGCGATTCATCCAGACGCTTCCCGCCGCCCTCCTCTCCCTGGCTCTCACCCTGGCACTCCCCGCGGATGCGGGCGACGCCCCGGCTTGTCCCGAGGTCTGCCAGCACCTCGGCGACGTCTGTCCCCTCGCCGCCACGGGCTGCGGGTTCATCTGTTCGGGCGTCTCTCCCGCGGAGCGGGCTTGTCTGGCCAGGGCGAAGAACTGCGATGACGCCGACCGCTGCAGCGCAGTCGATGGCCCGGCACCGGCTCCCACCGCGAAGCAACGCGGCCAGGGGAAGACGTCCACGGCGGCCCCGGACCTCACCGGCACCTGGCGCCGCAACGCTGGCAACGCGAAGGTGGACGCCGCACTGGAGCTCTCCGGCGCGGGGCGTTGCAGGTCCCGGGCAACCGACCGCGCCACGGGCAAGCCGATCGGCTCACTCGAACAGGAGTGCACCTACAGCCAATCGGGCAACCAGTTCGAAATCGAGTACAAGTCCGGGCTCTGCCAGGGCATCCGCGGCAGGTATGAGGTCAGCCGGAGCGCGAACGAGCTGCGCTTCAAGGCCCTCGAGGACGACTGTCACGGACGGCGGATGGAACTGACCGGCGGAGCGTGGAAGCGCTGACCTCCAACGTGTCCAAAGGTTCCTGAAAACACCGACCCGTGAACAAGGCGATAGAGTCATCCGGCGTAGGTGGCGCACCTCGCCGGGCCTGGTTATTCGACCTCCAAGGAAGTAGCCCTTCCCGCCCCTGTCTCCTGGAGAGAGTTCCATGCGCACCTTGTCGATGACCCTGCTCCTCGCGGCCCTCCTGTCGGGCTGCAGCGGCAAGACCCCCAACCCCCCGGGCGGCACGCCGCAAACCCCCGGGGAAACGGAGCCGCCTCCCGAGGAGCCCCTTCCCAGCGGCCCTCCCGTCCCGACGGGCCCTCCCAACGTGCCCGAGTTCCAACCGGCCTTCCCCGGTCAGACGCGCGCTCCGGCCATCCAGACGAAGACGGCCTTGCAGGTCACCGAGATCGCCTCGGGCTTCAGGAATCCCTGGGCCATCGCCTTCCTCCCCGACCAGCGCATGCTGGTGACGGAGAAGCCCACCGGCTCGCTCTACATCGTCACGCCCCAGGGCGCGAAGTCTCCCGCTGTCGCGGGTCTGCCGCGCGTGGACGGCCGGGGACAGGGCGGGCTGCTCGACGTGGAGGTGGGCCCCGACTACGCCCAGAGCGGCCTCATCTACTGGACCTATTACGAGCCGCGCTCGGGCGGCAATGGTCTGGCGGTGGCACGCGCGAAGCTCGTCGACGGTGCGCAGCCGCGCGTGGAGGGAGTACAGGTCATCTTCCGCATGATGCCCACGCTCGAGTCGACCCTGCACGCGGGAGGCCGGCTGGTGTTCACTCCCGATGGCAAGCTGTTCGTCACGCTCGGCGAGCGCTCCATCCTCGAGGGCCGGGTGCAGGCGCGTGATGTGCGGAGCCACTTCGGCAAGGTGGTCCGCATCCACCCCGACGGCTCGGTGCCCCTGGACAACCCCTTCGTGAACACCGAGGGCGCCAGACCGGAGATCTGGTCGGTGGGGCACCGCAACATCCTGTCGGCGGCGCTCGACCGCCAGCAGCGGCTGTGGACGGTGGAGATGGGGCCGCGCGGGGGAGACGAGCTCAACCGTCCCGAGGCGGGCAAGGACTACGGCTGGCCCACCATCGGCTATGGCGAGGAGTACTCGGGCTCGCCCATCCACGCGAGCCCGCAGGGCCCCGGCATGGAGCAGCCCGTGTACTACTGGGATCCGGTGATCTCCCCCTCGGGGATGACCTTCTACACCGGGGAGCTGTTCCCCGAGTGGCGCGACAACGTCTTCATCGGAGGCCTGTCCAGCCAGGCGCTGGTGCGGCTGATGGTGAGGAATGACCGGGTGGTGGGCGAGGAGCGGCTGCTCACGGACCTGCGCGCGCGCATCCGCGAGGTGGTGCAGGGCCCCGAGGGCGCGCTCTACCTGCTCACCGACGACAGCAACGGCAAGCTGCTCAAGCTCACCCCGCGCTGAGCCGGCCCCTTTCGTGGATTCGCGAGGAGCGACGGGTTGCCCGTGGAGGTGAGAACCTTCGAATGGGCAGGCTGAAGAAGCGGCCCGGGACACAGGGCAGTTCTTCCGTGGAGGGCGTGCAGGCCTTCTTCCGCATGATGCCCACGCTGCTGGGCCTCCTGGACGAGGGGGGAGGGCCCCGCACGTGCTGGGATGGCGCCCCAGGAGCGAGCAACTACATTCGATACAGGGCCGCGAGGACTGGGCCGGCGGCCTGGCAGGAGAGGTGGCGGGAGCGATGAAAGACCCGGCGGACGTGGACAAGGGGAGCGTGCTCATCCTCGTCATGGAGTCGGACCCGTATATCCGGGCACTCCAGCAGGCGCTCCTCGGCGAGCGCTACACCGTCCACTTCGTCCAGGATGGAGCGGCCGCGCTCGAAGCCGCACGGCGGTTGCACCCGAAAATGCTGATCGCCGACATCCTCGTTCCGAAGATCGACGGCCTGCGCGTCTGCAAGCTGCTCAAGCAGGAGCCGGCGACGAGCCACATCCAGGTACTCATCTTCAGCGAGCTCCTGGCCGAGCGGCGTGCGCGCGAAGCGGGCGCCGAGGCCTTCCTGCACAAGCCCATCGACGAGCGGCGGTTCCTCGGCGAGGTCCAGCGCCTGCTGGAGCAAGCGCCCGGCCGCGAGGGACAGGGGTGAAACATGGAACGGATCACCACTGGGATTGGCGGGCTCGACATCATCCTCGGCGGAGGCCTGCCCCTGAATTCGTTGAACGTCATCGCGGGCACGCCGGGCACGGGCAAGACGATTCTCGCGCAGCAGTTCATCTTCGCCAACGCGCGCCTCGACGCACCGGCGCTCTACCTGACGACGCTCTCGGAGCCCGTCACCAAGGTGCTGCGCTACCTGCAGCAGTTCTCGTTCTTCGACGAAGACAAGCTGCTCGGTGACCGTCCTTCCATCTTCTATCGCGACATCGCGGAAGTGATTCGCGCCAAGGGGCTGTTGACACTGCCGGACACCATCATGGCGTTGATGAACGAGCATCGGCCGTCGTACCTGGTGATCGACTCGTTCAAGGCGCTGCGGGAGCTCGAGTCCACCGGCCCCGACATCCGCCGCGTCATGTTCGATATCGCGGGCAACCTGGCCGCGCGCGCCTGCACCACGCTGCTCGTCGGCGAGTACCGGGACGAGGAGGTGGAGCAGCTGGCCGAGTTCGCCATCGCCGACGGCATCCTCCAGCTCGTTACCAGGGCGTACGGCACCCGGGAGGAGCGGTACCTGCGGGTGCGCAAGCTGCGCGGCAGCAGCTACCGCGCGGGCGAGCACGCGTTCCGCATCACCGAGCGGGGGCTCGTGCCCTTTCCGCGCCTGGTCACGCCGGAGCGGCCCATCGGCTACTGCGCTTCGCCGGAGCATGTCTCCACCGGCGTGGCCGGCCTGGACCGGATGTTCGATGGCGGCCTCCGGCGAGGCTCTTCGACGCTGGTGGTCGGCGCCGCGGGCAGCGGAAAGACGCTGCTCGGGATGCACTTCCTGTTCGCGGGGGCCGCCGCGGGCGAGCACGGACTGCTGGTCAGCTTCCAGGAGAACCCCACGCTCTTGCGCCACCTCATCTCGGGCTTCGGCTGGAACGTCGAGGAGCTCGGCGAGCGCGGCCACCTGACCTCCCTCTACGTCTCTCCCGTGGAGATGAACATCGACGACATCGTGCAGCAGATGACGGCCGTCCTGGATTCCAGGCCGATCCGCCGCGTGGTCATCGACAGCATGGGAGACCTGGAAGCGGCCTCGTCGGACCCGCAGCGGTTCCGCGGCTACATCTATTCGTTGATGCAGCTCTTCGCGGTGCGCGGCGTGACGGCCTACGCCACCTACGAAGCGCTCGTGGACCCGGACTTCGCGTCCTTCACGCGCATGGGCGCTTCCTACATCAGCGACAACGTCGTCGCGCTGCGCTACTGCGTCGATGGCGACGTGCACCCCGGCGGGCGTATCAGCCGTGTGCTGGCGGTGGTGAAGTGCCGGGGCAGCGCGCACGACGACCACCTCCGGCAGATGACCATCGGAAGGCACGGCGTGGAGGTCGCCGGTGCACCGCCGGGGGCCGGTGGATGATTTCTCCAGCGGACACGGCCCGCAATTATCGCGAGCTCCTCGACATCAACCGGCTGATCACCTCGTCCCTCGAGAGCGGCGTCGTCCTCGCCACCGTGACCCGGTACGCGGCCACGCTGCTGCGCGCGGAAGCGGCCGCGCTGCTCCTGCGGGAAGAGGAGACGCTGAGGGGAGCGGCGACCCACCACGTGCCGGGCGACGCGCGGGAGCTCGAGGTGCCATTGGGGCCCGGCGTGATGGAGCGCATCCGCGACATCGGGCGGGCCGCCGGGCTGGAGGGGTGCGTCGGCGTGCCGCTGGTGCTGCGCGCGGAGACGATCGGCATCCTCGCCGTCTTCCGCCGCGATACCGGGACGGGGACGGCCGAGGACGAGGAGCTGTTGTCGGTGCTGGCGGACCAGGCGGCGGTGGCGCTGGAGAACGCGCGCATCTACCGGCAGCTCCAGACCCAGACGCAGGCGCTGCAGGAGAGCGAAACACGCTTCCGGCTGGCGTTCGACGAGGCGCCGATCGGCGTCGCGCTCGTGGGGCTCGACGGCCGGTTCCTGCGCGTCAACAACGTGCTGTGCGAAATGGTCGGCTACTCGCGCGAGGAGCTCACCGGCCTGACGTTCCCGGCCATCACCCATCCCGACGACGTGGATACCGACGTCGCGCTCGCGCGCAAGCTCGCACGCGGAGAGATTCCCCGCTATCAGCTCGGCAAGCGCTACCTGCGAAAGGACGGCGCCGTCGTCGACACCCTGCTGAGCGTCGCGCTCGTGCGCGCCCCCGATGGGGCTCCGCTCTACTACGTCAGTCAGATTGAAGACGTCACGGAGCGCAAGCGGATGGAAGAGGAGCTGCGCCGCTCCGAGGCACAGTTCCGCGGACTCATGGAAGGGCTGCCCGACGGTGTCTTCATCCATCGCGGTGAGCGCGTCGCCTACGCCAACCGGGCGCTGTCGTCGTTGCTGGGATACGGCGATCCGGCGGCGCTCACCGGCAGAGCCATCTCGGAGCTGTACCCTCCGGACGACCTGGCGGCCGTCCTGGAGCGGGCCGGTGCGCTGCGCAGCGGGCTCGCGTCGCCGCCGCGGGAGCTGCGCATGCTCCACCGTGACGGCTCGGTCCGCGACGTCGAGACGACGGCGCTCCAGGTCCACTTCGAGGAGCAACTGGGAATCATCGTCATCGTGAGGGACCTCGCCGAGCGCAAGGTCGCCGAGCGCGAGCGCGAAGAGGCCTACCGGCGGCTGCGGGTCATCATCGATCTGTCGCCCGTGGGAATCGTGCTCGCCGCCGATGAGCGGCACTGGGACGGAAACGTCCGGGCGCGGCAACTGTTGGGGCACCCTGCCGGCCTCTCCGTCGACGTCTCGCGATATGCCGGCGAGTGGTTGGACGCCGAGGAGAAGCCGCTGGCCTTCGAGGAGCTCCCCGTCGTGCGGGCGCTGCGCGGGGATCAGCTCGAAGGCGTGGAGATGCGCCTGCGGCGGCCCGACGGCCGCCTGGTGCCGCTGCTGGTGAGCTCGGCGCTCATCCCGGGCGCCGGGGGGACACCGCCGGGCGCCGTCGTCATCTTCGAGGACATCTCGGCGATCAAGGACCTGGAACGGCTTCGAATCGAGTGGAGCGCGGTGGTCGCGCATGACCTGCGCCAGCCCCTGAGCAGCATCGAGATGTACGCACGGCTCATCGCCCGCCAGGTCGCCGCGGAGCCAGCGCTGCGGCACAGGGCCCAGCAGATCAGCGGCCTGGTGCGCCGGCTCAACCGGATGGTCCAGGACCTGGTCGATTTCACGCGGCTGGAGGCGCGGCAGCTCTCGCTCAACCGCCAGCCCGTGGAGCTCGTGCAGCTGATTGAACAGGCGATGGAGCGGATGGAGTTGGAGGTGCCCGAACGGCCGCTCCAGCTGCGGGTGCACGGCGCGCCCGCCCGGGTGGACGCCGACGCCGACCGCATCGCGCAGGTGATGGAGAACCTGCTGACCAACGCCATCAAGTACGGCGACCCGGGGACGCCCATCCGCGTCGCGGTCGAGGTGGGCGCCGGCCAGGTCAGTGTGTCGGTGACGAATCAGGGACCGGGCATCCCCCCGGAACAAATGCCGTACCTGTTCGGGCGGTTCCAGCGCGCCCGGGACGTGGAGCGCCGGGGCGCGAAGGGGCTCGGGCTCGGGCTCTACATCACGCGGGCGCTGATCGAGGCCCACCACGGGCGGATTGTCGCGGAGCGCGTCCCCGAGGGAGCGATGACGTTCCGCTTCACCCTGCCGTTGGCACGGCCCGCCGAGCAGCTCGCCGGGCCCGAGCAGCAGTCCCACTGAACGTTTCTCCGGCCCCCGAAGCAGGAGGGCGGTGTCTGCCCGGTGCCCGGGCAGGCGGGCTGGCTGTGGGCGCTCTTCCTGGGACCGCCGGGACAGGGGGCGCGGCCCCGGGGGGGTTCGGAGCGCAACCCTTGCGCCTGGACGCAGCCCTTGCACCCGGAAGCCCTGTCGGGACGGGGGGTCCGAGGGCGCGGCGTTGGCACGGTGCTTGGAATGGGGGAGGGGACCGATGGTCTCGTCCCCGCACATCCCCACTCCGTCCGAAGAGCTGATGCGGCGCTATGACGTCGCCGGCCCCCGCTACACCAGCTACCCCACCGTGCCCGAGTGGAAGCAGGACTTCGGCACGGAGCGCTACGCCGAGCGGCTCGACGTGGCGGGCAGCTCGGGCGCCGGCGAGCCCCTCTCCCTGTACGTCCACCTGCCGTTCTGCCGCAGCCTCTGCTGGTACTGCGGGTGCAACGTCGTCGTCTCCCAGGATCGCCGCGCGGCGGACGTCTACATCGACCATGTCCTCCTGGAGCTGGAGCGGGTGGTGGAGCGGCTGGGCCGCCGCCGCACGCTCTCCCAGGTGCACTGGGGCGGGGGTACTCCCACCTTCCTCAACGAGCGCCAGCTGGAGCGTCTGTGGAGTGGCATCACCCGCCACCTCTCGCCGCTGCCGGACGCCGAGGTGGCCGTCGAGGTCCACCCCGCCATCACCTCGCCGGGACAGCTCTCCCTGCTGCGGGAGCTCGGCTTCAACCGCGTCTCCATGGGGCTGCAGGACTTCGATCCGAAGGTGCAGGAGGTCACCCACCGCCACCAGCCCTTCTCGCGGACGCGGTCCCTGCTGGACCACGCGCGCGGCCTCGGCTTCTCCGGCGTGAACTTCGATCTCATCTACGGGCTGCCGTACCAGAACCCGGAGAGCTGGGCGCGCACGCTCCATCAGATCCTCGAGCTGCGGCCGGACAGGCTCGCCGTGTACTCGTTCGCCTTCATCCCGGACGTGCTCAAGCACCAGAAGCGCATGCCGGCCGAGGCCCTGCCCGACGCGCACACCAAGCAGGGGCTGTTCCGCGCCGCCTGGGCCGCCTTCGTGGACGCGGGCTACCTGCCCATCGGCATGGACCACTTCGCCGTCCCCGAGGACGAGCTGGCCCTGGCCCAGCAGCGGCGCGCCCTCGGGCGCAACTTCCAGGGCTACACGGTGAAGGCCGCGCGGGACGTGGTGGCGCTCGGCTCCACCGGCATCAGTGACGTGGGCGGGGCCTACGCGCAGAACGTCCGCGCCCTGCCGTACTACTACGAGCGCGTGCGCGAGGGCCGCTTCGCCACCGAGCGCGGCATCCAGCTCACCGAGGACGATCGGCGCCGCCGCGCCATCATCACCCAGCTCATGTGCAACTTCTGGGTGGACCTGGGCGAGCACGGCACGAGCGGCTTCGCGCTGGAATTGGAGCGGCTGCGGCCGCTGGAAGACGATGGGCTGGTCAGGCGGGAGGGGAGCCAGCTCGAGGTAACCCCCCTGGGGCGGCTGTTCGTGCGCAACGTGGCGATGGTGTTCGACGCCTACCTGCGCCGGGCCGAGCGGCCCCGCTTCTCCCGGACGGTCTGAGCATGGACGCCATCGATATCCTCGTGAATGAACACCGCCACATCGAGCGCGTCATGGACGTGCTCGAGCGCGCCGCGCACTTCCTCGTCACCTTCGTGGACGGCAGCCACGACGCCAAGGAGGACGAGGTCTTCCAGGCCATCACCTCGCGGGGGTGGCCCCAACCGTGGGTCGGGCGATGAGCGCCGCGAGCGCCGTGAGGCGCATCCTGGTGGTGGAGGGCGAGCCCGTGGCCATGGGCGCGCTGTGTGATCTCCTGTCCATGGACGGCTACGCCACGGTGGGCCTGTGCGAGCCGGACGAGGCCGTCCGGCGTCTGCGCAGCGAGCCCTTCGATGCCGTCATCACGGACGTGGTGCTGCCCGGAGGGCACGGGCTGGACGTGGTGCGCACGGCCCGGGAGCTCCGGCCGGGCTCGCCGGTGCTGGTGGTGACGGGGCAGGTGAACTCGCTGGCCACCGAGGCCGCCCGCTCCCTGGGCGTCCGGCGCGTGCTCGGCAAACCCCTGCGCTACGAGACGCTCATCTCCGCGCTGCGCGACTCCATCCAGAGCCGCTGAGGGCCAGGGCCCGGGGAATCTCATCAAGTCCGGCTGAGCCGATATTCCTTGATTCTCAAATTCACAAAGAGGAGGATTCAGTAATATTGCAGTGGGACTGGACGTCCGAGCCTGGAGGAATGCCCGATGCGACGAGCCCTGATTCGCACGCCCCTGTGCGCCCTGCTTTCCGGGCTGATGCTGCTCGCCTGTGGTGTTCCCGAGAGCGAGGAGGCTCCGCCCGAGGAGCTGGAAGTGGGCACCCGGCAGTCCGCGATGTGCTCCGGGGCGAGCGTCTCCAGCCTCACCTTTTCGGCCCTCTCCTCGTACCAGGGAGAGGTGATTGGCATGGGGAACTGGAAGGTGGTGTACCCCGCCAACGCGGTGTTCCTGGAGTACTACCTCGATGGCGTCCGGTACGCCTATGCGGATCGTACGCCCGAGGAGCCCGTCGACAACCGGGAGGGCAGTTGGCACTTCAGTCAGCAGGGGATTCCTTGCGGCTCGCACACCCTCGAGGTGAGGGCCTGGCCCGTGGTCCTCAGCAGCACGGGCCGTGACGTGTGCGGCCCCACGCCCAGCAAGACGATCTCCCAGAGCTACACCGAGGCGTGTCAGCTCTCCGGCGATCTCGGCTCGGCGCTGGGGGCGAAGGTCGTCTCGGCGAGCACGTGCGGAGCGGCCAACACCCGGAGTCCGGGTTGCGTGAGCAACTCCTCCGCTCCGGAGCGCATCTACGCGTGGACGGCGCCGTACTCCGGCACCTTCACGTTCAGCACGGTGGGCGCCTCGTATGACACGGTGCTGCAGATCTCCAACGCGGCGACGGGCGCGACGCTCGGCTGCAACGACGACTCCAATGGCACGCTGCAATCCTCGGTGACGGTGACCGTCAGCGCCGGCCAGAGGCTGGAGTTGTCAGTGGATGGCTATGGCGCGGCGTGCGGCACCTTCCAGGTCAACGTGTTCCCCATTTCCGCCACGGGACTCAAGCTCTGGCTGAGCGGGTCCGCGGGGGTGACGTCCAGTGGGGGGCGTGTGTCCGCCTGGACGGACCACAGCGGCAACCGGCGCGACGCCACCATGTCGGACGCGGCGCGCCAGCCCTACCTCATCAACCCGGCCCTCAACGGCAAGCCCGTGCTCCGTTTCGCCGGGGCCCAGTCGCTCGTCTTCAGCAGCCTGATGCAGTTGAGCCGCCCCACGGTGTTCGTGGTGGCCAGGAACAACAAGAGCACTGAATCCTTCCACATGATTCTGGGGCCGGCCGGCAGCTCGGCCAACCATCAACTGCGCTTCGAGAATGGCAGCCAGGTGCTGCTGGTCACCCCCGGCGTCTACACCTCCACGGTGGGCAGCAACCGCGTCTACCACACGCTCGCGGTGCGCTATGACGGCTCGGCCTGGAAGGTCTTCCGCGATGGCGTGCTGAAGTCCACCCATGCCTCCACGAGCTCGGCGACGTGGGACCTCAACCAGGTGGGGGCCTGGTTCGGGCAGTACTTCCTGGAGGGAGATATCGCGGAGATCATCGCGTATGACCGGGCCTTGTCGGACAGCGAGCTCGGCGCGGTGAGCAGCTACCTTCGTGGCAGGTACGCACTGCCGTGAGGTCTCGTGCCCGCGCACGCTCCAGCAGTCGCTGGCGTCCGAGGCCGCGCCGCGCGACTCCCTCCAGGGCCGCTGAGGGCGTGCTCTTGTTTCCCAGGTACCTCGCCGGGCACATCGGCGTTGCGCGGCGCCGCCTCGGAGCGTAGGGAGTCCCATCTCCCATGTCCGCGACCGCCCAACTGCTCGAAGCCGTTCGAAAGGAAGCCCGCCCCGGTATCTGGACCACCGGGGTGACCCTCTCCCGTAACGGGGCCGTCTCGCTCCAGTCCCAGAAGCCCACCGAGCTGGAGCTGAGGGTCAAGGCGCCGGGCCGCCCGGTCGCCCTCACGGTCACCCTCTATCCGAATGACGCCGTCTGGGAGTGTGACTGCCCCGGCCGCGTGGACCCGTGCGAGCACGTGGTGGCGGCGGCCATCTTCGTCCAGCAGGCGGAGAAGCAGGACACCCCGCTGGAGACGGTCGCGAAGAAGTGGACCCGCGTCGTCTACCACTTCACCCGGGTCTCCGGCGGGCTGGAGCTCCACCGCACGCTCGCGCACCCGGAGGGGAAGGAGGAGCCCCTCGAGGACAGCCTCGCCTCCCTGATGGCCAGGCCCGCGAAGGCCGCCACCCTCCAGGTGGAGCAGTCGGATCTCCTCGCGGATCGGCTCCTGGAGAAACGCATCCGCGGCGCGCTCCCTCCCGAGCGGCTGGACGCGCTGCTCCAGGTGCTCCAGTCCGCGCGCAACGTGCTGCTCGACGGGCGGCCCGTGGCCGTCTCGGAGGAGGTCGTCCTTCCGCGGGCCGTGGTCGAGGACCGGGGCGGGCAGTTGGTGGTGACGGTGGCGAAGGATCCCCGTGTCGTCGACGTGGTGAGCCCGGGCGTCGCGCTGCTCGGAGACGCCCTGGCACGCATGGGTGAGACGGCGATGACGGGACCGTGGCTCCAGAACCTCCCGGTGGTCCGCACCTTCGCGCCCGAGCAGATGGGGGAGATCACCTCCAAGGTGCTCCCGGAGCTGGGCCGCCGCATGCCGGTCGAGGTCCGCAGCAAGCGCCTGCCCTCCATCGACCGTGACCTGAAGCCGCGCATCCTGCTGGAGCTCAATCAGCTCGAGTCCGGGCTGTCCGTGCTGCCCACGCTCGTCTACGGGGCGCCGCCGTCGGTGCGGATCGACAACGGCCGCATGGTGTACCTGCGCGGCGCCGTACCCCTGCGCGACGAGGCGGTCGAGCAGCGGCTCCTCCATTCGCTCCGGGACGAGCTGAACCTGGTGCCCGGCCGGCGGCTGACGGTGCAGGGCCAGGAGATGGTGCGCTTCGCGGACAAGATCCGCCGCTGGCGCGGAGACCTCTCCGGCGACGCGGCGGGCATCGTGAGCCCGAACGTCCGGCTCCGCCCGAAGCTCGAGGTGCGGTCCGGCGCCACCGCGGCCGGGATTCCCGACGTGCGCTTCACGCTCGAGTTCCAGGTGGAAGGGGACAAGGGCCCGACGCACACCGTGGACGCGGCGGCGGTCATCCGCGCGTGGAACGAGGGCCTGGGGCTCGTGCCCCTGGAGGGCGGTGGCTGGGCGCCGCTGCCCCGCGCCTGGTTGGACAAGAATGGGCAGCGCGTCGCGGACCTCCTGGCCGCGCGTCAGGCGGATGGCAAGGTCTCCAACCACGCCCTGCCCGAGCTGAGCGCGCTGTGCGAGACGCTCGAGCAGCCGCCTCCGCCGGGGCTCGACAGGCTGGCGCCGCTGGTCGAGGGCTTCGAGAAGCTCCCCGCGCCCACGCTGCCGGAGGACCTCACCGCCACGCTGCGCCACTACCAGCAGCAGGGCGTGAGCTGGCTCGGCTTCCTCAAGAGCGCCGGGCTCGGCGGCATCCTCGCCGACGACATGGGCCTCGGAAAGACGCTCCAGACCATCTGCGTGCTGGGGCCTCGCACGCTCGTCGTGTGCCCCACCAGCGTGCTGCCCAACTGGGCCGCGGAGCTGAAGCGTTTCCGTCCGTCGCTCAAGGTGTGCGTGTACCACGGCCCCGGCCGCGCCCTGGACGAGGCCGCCGATGTCACCCTCACCACGTACGCCATCCTCCGCCTGGACGCGGCGGTGCTCGGCGGGCGCACCTGGGACGCCGTCGTGCTGGACGAGGCGCAGGCCATCAAGAACCCGGAGAGCCAGGTGGCGCGTGCGGCCTTCGGGCTCCAGGCCCAGTTCCGGCTGGCGCTCAGCGGTACGCCGCTGGAGAACCGGCTGGAGGAGCTGTGGAGCCTGATGCACTTCACCAACCCGGGCCTGCTCGGGGGGCGCCGGCAGTTCGAGGACAAGGTGGCCCGGCCCATCTCGGATGGGAGCGCCGAGGCGGCGCAGTCGCTGCGCAAGCGCATCCGGCCCTTCGTGCTGCGCAGGCTCAAGCGGGACGTGGCGCCCGAGCTGCCGCCGCGCACCGAGTCCGTGATGCACGTGTCGTTGGATGAGAAGGAGCGCTCCGTCTACGACGCGGTGATGGCGGCCACGCGCGCGGAGGTGGTCGCCCTGCTCAACGAGGGCGGCAGCGTGCTGAAGGCCCTGGAGGCCCTGCTCCGGCTGCGTCAGGCGGCCTGTCATCCGGCGCTCGTCCCGGGCCAGCAGGCCAGCTCGTCCTCGAAGGTGCAGACGCTCGTGGAGGCGCTCGGCACCGCGGTGTCGGATGGGCACAAGGCGCTCGTGTTCTCGCAGTGGACCTCGCTGTTGGATCTCATCGAGCCGCACCTCGAGTCGGCGGGGATCGGCTTCGATCGCCTGGACGGCACGACGACGAACCGCGGGGACATCACCGCGCGCTTCCAGACGCCCGAGGGCGCGCCGGTGCTGCTCATGTCGCTCAAGGCCGGTGGTACGGGCTTGAACCTCACCGCGGCGGACCACGTGTTCCTCATGGACCCGTGGTGGAACCCGGCGGCCGAGGCGCAGGCGGCGGACCGGGCCCACCGCATCGGCCAGGAGCGTCCGGTGATGGTGTACCGGCTGGTGTCGCAGGGCACGGTGGAGGAGCGCATCCTGGGGCTCCAGGAGAAGAAGCGCGCCCTCTTCGAGGCGGCCCTGAGCGAGGCCGCGGGCGCCACGGCCATCACCCGCGAGGACCTGCTCGAGCTGTTCTCCTGAGCGGGCCGGGCCCGGTTGCACGCTGCCCGAGTGGCCTCCACCCGGGGGGAGGCCCTCCTGCGGGAATCAAGGACGCCGAACCTGGTGTAGAGAGGGGTCATGGCCGACAAGCGTCGCTTCGACCTCTTCGCCCAGTTCCTCACCGAGCGCTTCCCCGCTCCGCGCATCTATGACATCGCGGGCGGGCAGGGCCGGCTCAACGAGGCCCTGTCCAGATTGGGCCGCACGGTCACCACCTTCGACCTGCGCCACAAGCACCTGCCCGTCCGCTACGAGCAGCGCATGTTCACCCTGGAGGAGCCCTGCGAGTGCGACCTGCTCGTGGGCATGCACCCGGACGGCGCCACGCGCATCATCATCGAGTACGCGGCGAAGCACCGGCTGCCCTTCGCCGTGGTGCCGTGCTGCTCGGACAACAGCATGCCGTACAACCCGTGGCGGCGGTACCTGGCGGACCTGGCGCGCGAGCTCGGCTTCCCCCACGTGGAGGAGCAGGAGCTCCCCATGGAGGGCCGCTCCCGCGTCGTCCTCGGGGACTTCTCACCCCGGTAGGTGCTCGGGCATGTCGTAGGTGGCGTCGGTCCCGGCCAGCCCCATGGACACGGCGTTGCGCCAGTAGGCCATCCCGGCGTTCAGCGCCAGCATGTCCACCCCCGGCACCCGCCGCAGCACCGAGTGGGTGTTCGACACCACCACCCGCAGCAGCGGCACCACCAGGCCCCAGGCATTTCGCGGGTAGCCGAGCGCGTCCGCGTACGTGTCTCCGATGAGGCGGCGTGAGATGGCGTAGCCGATCTCCACGGCCCGCTCCGCTCGCGAGCGCTCCTCCGGGGTGTGCGCTTGCAGCAGGGGGCTCTGCAGGAGCGCGTCGGCCAGGGCCCTCGCGTCCTCGTCCGGGAGCTCCTGCGTGCGGGTGATCAACCCCCAGAGCGTACGGGCCTCGGCCTCAGTGGCGGGGAGCAGCTCCTCGCGCACGCCGAGCACGTAGCCGGTGTAGCGCCACAGGTGCAGCAGCTCCTCCACCTCGTCTGGCGTCAGCTCCACCCCGAGGCGCCGCAGCCCATCCACCACCTCGAGGCTGAAGAGCATCACCGTGCCCGCCATGTCGAGCTGGTTGATGGGCGTGCCCCAGGCCCGCGCGTTCCACCGGGGCGAGCCCTCGAGCAGGCGCCGCACCTGGGCGTGCATCAGCCGCACCCGCACCGCCGCCGCGAAGCCCTGCGCGCCCGGCCGCATTCCTCCTGGCAGGCACACCGCCTCCACGAAGTGGCTCGTCTCGGAGAGCCGGCGCGGGGCCGCCGTCTTGAGCCGGCCCGAGAAGGCGAGCGGCTTGTTGCCCGCGGGCGAGCAGTAGCCCATCACGAGCGAGCGGAACGCGAGCACGAAGCCGCCGAAGATGCCCGTGCGCAGGAAGGCCGTGCCGCCCCGGTCACAGCGCGCCTCGTCCACCCAGAAGGGGACATGGTGGATGTGCTCGGAGAGACGGAGCAGCGGCTCCGGTGCGGAAGAGGGAAGGACCCCCGCCGTCAGCTGGCGCAGCATCTCCTGGCGCCGAGGGGGCGGGAGCGTGGAGAGGACCGCGGCGGCCTCGTCGGCCAGGGGATCTCCCTCGCCGAGCATGGCGCCGAGGCGCTCCACGCGGTTTCCGAACTGACGGCGGGCCTGCTCCAGGTGGACGTAGCGCTCGGGAAACATCCGCTTCACCTTAGTCCCAACCCCGGAGCGCGACGCGCATTCCCCGGAGCCACCGGTCGAGTTCCTGACGGCGCAGCGTGGCGAAGACCCGGCCGCCCACGATGGAGAGGCCGGTGAGCGTCATCACCACGAAGCCGATGCGATGGTCCCTCAACCCGGCGTGCACCAGCGTGGCCGCCACGTCCAGCGTGAGGAACAGCGTCCCCAGGGCCAGGTAGGCGCGGATGTGCAGCGCCATGCCGGCCGCCACGCCCAGCAGGCAGGCCGCGCCGAACACGAAGGCATAGGTGCCGTCCGCCGCCTGGCCGATCTGCAGCGCCACCTTCGCCGCCGCGGGCACGTACAGCAGCATGCCGCCCAGGATGCGCACCGCGTTCCTCGCCGCGCGCGGCAGGCTGCCCGTGAAGAGCTGGCCCAGCATCAACAGCAGCAGGCCGAGCGGCGCCAGGTAGATTTCGATGCCCTCCATGTCCAGGGAGAGCGCGGCGATGAGCAGCGCCGCGTTGCAGGCCGTGGCCGCCAGCGAGCCGAACAGCCGGCTGCGCTCCACCGCTCCCAGCGCCGCGTACAGGAGGCCCGAGCCACCCGCCAGCAGCGCGGCCTCCCGCGTGGCCTCGCTGGGGAGCACCAGCGCCATGCCCACCGGCAGCAGCGCCGCGAACCGGCGGGTCGCCCGCTCCACCGGTGCCACCCCCGCCCGCCGCGCCAGCACCGTCACCCCCACCAGCACGAAGCCCAGCGCCAGGGCGAAGAGCGCATCGTGCTCGGGGCGCAGGTCCCGGGCATGGAGCGCCCTCACGAGCGCGTACACGCCCACCACCGCCACCTGCACGAAGTACACGTGCCGGCCCGTCCGCTCGCGCCACGCGGCGTGCAGCGACACCCCCACCGCCAGCGCGATGGCCGAGCCCGCCAGCGGGAGCACCCGCTCGTCCGGTGTGCTCCCCTGCGCTGCCACCAGCGCGAGCAGCCCACCCATGGCGATGAGCCACAGGTCCCGGCCCCAGGCGAGCCCCCGGGCCAGGTCCTCGCGTCCTTCACGCAGCCGCCGGTTGGCCATGTGCGCGAGCGCCGCCACCGCCGCCACGCAGAGCGCCAGGGCCGGAAGGTGCGGCGCGAGGCTGCGTGTGTCGAGCGCCACCGAGAGGCCCGTCAGCGCGGCGAGCCCCGCCAGCGCCGTGGCCCAGCCCGCGCCCAGCCGCGCCAGCGCGCCCTTCCACTGGGCCGCGCCGATGTACAGCGTGGTGGCCAGGATCGCCAGGGTGAGGGGGAGGGACACGGACCGCATCCAGTCTCCACCCAGGCCGTACACGTCCGAGAGCAGGAGCCGGGGAACGGCCATCAGCGGATCCGTCCTGCCTCCACTGGCCAGCGCGTACACCGTCGCGTTGAGCGCATAGAAGAGGGCACCCAGTTGGGCCCGCGCACGCGCCTGGCCCTCGTCACGCCCCAGCCTTCGGGCCACCCACGGGCTCAGCGCCACCACGCCCAGCCCCACCAGGGCGAGCACGGGGCCCGGCCATGCGCCCACGGTGGGCTCGAGATGCGCCACGGCGTGGATGACCAGGAGCAGGCCCAGCCCTGGCACCAGCCGTCCCTGGGGCCGCGCCCGGCTCGCGAGCAGCAGCAGCCCGGCGCCGAGGATGAGCACGGCCGCCTCCAGCCCGGGCTGGAAGAACGCCGCCGCGAAGACGAGCCCCGCGGCGGTGCCCGACCAGCCGTGCAGCGCCCGCATGAGCCGAGGGCCGAAGGAGTCGGAGCCGGACTCCCCGAACAGGAGGTGCTGCACGAGGCGGACGCGGACTCCCAACAGGGTGAGCGCCAGCCCCGCGCCGGCATACGCGAGCCCCGCGGCGGCGAGGCCCAGGAAGGCCCGGTACCAGAGCTGCTCCACCGTCTCGCCGGAGGCCAGCCATGCCTCGGATGCGAGCCAGTGCGTGCTCCGGGCGGCCTCCAGGTACTCGGCGCGAACCCACTGACTCCCCGGAGGCAACGTGGCCACCAGTTCATGTCCGAGCACGGCGCGATGGACGGCCCACAGCGCGGCCCCCGGCAGTGCCAGGAGCAGTCCCAGGTTGGCGAGCGCCGGAGCCCGGAAGGAGAAGGCGAGCAGCATCGCCAGGAGTCCGGCGCCCAGCGGCATGAGCGGAGGCACCACCGTCAACGCGCGGGAGAGCAGGGGCCCACCGGCGCTCCACGCACCCACCGAGAGCACCACGGCCAGCGCGGCCACTCCGGCGTGCGGGACGAGGTGGTAGACGCGGCCGTGGCGCTCGTTCTCCAGGAGGCGCCCGAGCCACGGCCCGAAACGCCGCGTGGCGAGCGCCAGCAGCCAGAGGCCCATGCCGATGAACGGGAGGCGGAAGGCGCTCACGTCGGGCGGCAGGGGACGTCCCGCGCGGTTGAGCACCGCCGTGAAGGCGATGAAGAGGCCCGCGACGGCGAGCATGCCCACCGAGCCTCGCAGGTGCCACGTGACGAAGCCTCGCGAGAGGAAGGCGAGCGCCGCGCTCCCCGTGAGCAGCGCTCCCGCGAGCACCAGCGTGGGGCGCTCGGACTCCACCGGGAACTGCATCCAGTTCGACAGGAGGACGAGGGTGCACACCCCGCCCACGGAGGACACGGCGGCGAAGCCATCGGTGTAGAGGGGGCGGCCCGACTCGGGGAAGGGCAGGCGGATCCACCCGAGCAGCCGCCTGCCTCGCGGGGCGGGCTCAGGAGTTTCGGATGCGCGTCCACGCAGCGACGCGATGGCGGAGAAGCCGAGCGTCAGTCCCGCGAGCAGCAGGGCCCGGCCGGCGAAGTCCGTGGGGCGCAGCCCCTGGACGAACAGCACGGCCGAGAGCGCGAGGCCCCACGCGGCCAGGGTGCTGATGAGCCGGCTCCGCTCCCGTCTCACGCGCAGCAGCAGGAGCACCGAGGCGAGGACGAGCGGCATGCAGCCGATGACGAGCGTCGGGAGGCTCGTGGCCACTTCGCCGGCACCGGCCTGTACTCCGGGAAGGGCGAGCAGCACCCCCACGGAGGCCAGGGCGAGCGAGAGGTCATCCAGGGGCAGGAGCTCGTTGCTCTTCCCGCTCCGGCGCATCCACGCCGCCTGGAGGAGCCCGGCCACGCCGTAGAGCGCCGCCGCCCCGGTGAGCACGGACAGCTGCGCCCAGTCCCTCGCCTCCACGCCGGTGGCGTCGATGGTGGCGAAGGCTCCGAAGATGGCGGCCACCGCTCCCAGGTAGTGCAGGGCCCGCGCGCGGTACCCACCGGTGAGGTGCGCGGCCACGGCCACCAGCGCGCCCGCGGTCACCGCCGGCCATGCCGTGTCCGAGCCCCAACCCGTGACGCCGTACGAGGTCAGCGGCAACGCCGCCAGGGAGAGCACCACGCCCCAGCCGAGCAGCCAGAAGCCGAGACTGTGCTGGGCGTTCAGCCGGCCCATGGGCAGCAGACCCGCGCCCACGGCGGCGATGCCCACCATCCACCAGCGGGGCTCGAGGGGCATCATCAAGCGGGCCAGGAGGACGCCGGCCAGGGCCAGTGTGAGCACGGCCGGGTGGGCGAGCGCGCGCCGCCGGGGCTCGAACAGGAAGAAGGTCAGCGCCGCCCCCATGGGCGTGAGGGCCGAGGCGAGGTCCACCCAGGGCTCCACGCCAGGCTGCACGGAGAAGGCCGCGAGCGCCGCGGCGAGGGCTCCACTGGCCAGCACCGCGTGCGCGAGGGTCTCCACCACGGGGGCCGCCTGGGGATGGGCCTCGCGCGCGGAGGGCTGACTCGCCACGCCCGCGGCCACCGCGGCGAGCGCCATCGCCCAGAGCGTCATGCCGGCGAAGAGCGGGCTCCCCGGGAAGAGGGCGTCGAAACCGGAAGGCGCGCTGGCGACGGCGAAGACGGCGAGGGCGGCCGCGCCATAGAGGCTCGTGGTCAGGAGGGAGAGTCCTGCCCGGGGCTGCTCCCGCCGGGCCCGCCACGCCGAGGCCCCGAAGGCCGCCACACCGGCGAAGGCGCAGAGCGTGCGGGCCCAGGGCGCCTCGTCCAGCCCCATCAACGGCAGTCCCGCCAGCAGCGAGGGGAGCAGCGCCACCCCGAGCGACACGGGGGAAGCGCCGTACAGCAGGCGTCCCGTGGGCCTCAGGGTGAGCAGGGTGAGCGCGGCGACTCCGGCCGAGGCGGGCCCGCCCATCACCGGGGACAGGCCCACCAGGGAGGACAGCGCGACGAAGACGACGGGCAGCAGGGCGATGCCGATGCTCGCGAGCACCCGTCCGGCCGAGGCCGAGCGCCGGGCGAGGAGCACCCCGAGTCCGACGAAGGCCGAGTGGTAGGCGAAGAGGGCACCCGTGACGAGCAGCTGCCGGGGCACGCCGCCGAGCGCGCGCCAGGCCTCGCGCACGCCCATGAGGGATCCGCCGAGCACCAGCACCGCGCCGAGGAACCACCACACGTACTCGTGCAGCTTGGGGGCCGCGCCGCTCGCGGCGTCGTCGAGCGCCACCATCGCATCCAGCCCGCCGCCGAGCGCGCCCGCGTCCGCGCGCTGGAAGAGCGCCTGTCCCGACTCCGACGCGAGGCCGATGCCCTCCTCCTCGTGGTGCGGACGGGGAGTGGCCTCGCGCTCGCGCTCCTCGCGGGCCGCGTTCTCCAGCGCCTGGAAGAAGGCCTGGCCCCAGGTGGGGCGCCAATCCTCGAGCTCCTCGAGCTTCCCGGCGAGCGCGTCCGCCTTCTGCTCCAGCGTGCTCGCGTCCTCGAGCAGCGGCACGGCGATGGCGGCGCTCACGACGGTGGTGACGGAGAGGGACTCGGTGAGCCGGGTCGCGGTGGCCGGTTCCACCAGCCGCGTGGCCTGCCAGTCGGAGATCCGCCGCTTCAGCTTCTCCTGGACGAGCCTGTCCACGTGCTCCCGTGTCACGGGCTCCAATAGGGCGCCGCAGTCCGGACAGGTGTCCCGGCTCTCCCCGTCGCGAAGCTCGGCACAGACCAAACAGATCATCGGGGCCCCCATCGTCACCAGGCGCATGCGTCCGGCGTGGAGACTAGGCGCTTTCGCCTCTTCCTCCAAAGGCCCCGGCCAGGAGGGCTTCCCGTGGGGACATCCACTGGCGCATTCAGTAGTCTCCGGCTCCATGCGTTCGAGCCACTGCCGGGTGCTGCTGGTCGTGTGTTGCTTGCTGGCACCGTGGGCGTCGGCGCAAGCGCCGCTGTCAGGGGGCACACCGGACGTCGTGGTGGCCTCGGTGCTTGCGGTGGTTCCGGATACGGTGCGCCTCAAGATGCTGGCGGCCATGGCCCGGGGGGACATCGCCGGGGCCATCTCCATGTGGCAGCTCGCCACGAATCGCGACACGGTTCCGCCCGCCCTGGCGGCACTTCAATCGGCCTTCGGCCTGGCCAACAGGGTGGCGGGTTCCTGCGGCCGAGTGGCCAAAGACATCTCCCAAGGCTTCAAATTCCTGGGAGGCACCCCTCAGTACCTTCGCATTTCCAGCACCCAGGGTGATTTTTTGTCATGGCAAAGCCGGACTTTGATGTCCGACAACAACAGGCATTTCTTGGTGGAGTACGAAGGTAGGTTTTATGATGCGTTCACTGGCCCAGCGGGAATGTCCCGAGCCGAATACCTCAAGCACGTCGTGCTGCGCGGTGAGGCTCTCATTGAGCAGGTTACCGAGGAGATGCTGACAAGATGAGCAAGCTTCAGACACCCAGGGATTGGGAGGGACGTGCTGTCTCCACCGTGGACTTGCTGCTGTTCATCCGGGAACAGGTGAACGAAGGAGCGATATTGGAAATGTTCCTGGGCTCGGTGAATGCCCACGCCATGCGTGCCTTCATCGAGGGCAGCTCCATGGCCCTCCAGTACAACGGTCTTCCCGACCGGGAGTTCCAGGACTTCATCGTCTGGCTGCGCGACGTCAAACGGGAATGGCCAGAGGATGGTTGGGTGAAGAAGTATCTCCGGGAACTCGGCGGAGATCATGCAGCGGCCATCAAGAAGTTCCTCGATTTCGTCGCTGAATTCGCCGCCACCCGGAAGCGCTGAGAAGAGCAGGGGAGCGGACCCACGGGCCCGCTCCCCCTTCCACGCAGGCTCAGCCGCAGCGGCCGCAGTCCAGCCGGCAGTTGTCGTAGGTCCCGACATAGACGAGCGGCGGGCACGCCTCGCGCGCGGCCTCGGCGCTGGAGGAGAGCGCACAGGCGCGCGCGGTGCTCTCCCGCTCGTTGAGCATGCCCCGGTCGTTGCCCACGTAGACGCCTCCCCAAGTCACGTGGTGGGCACGTCCTGACTGCGTCCTGCCGTGCATGGGCTTGTCTGGCCCACGGGGTTGTTCCGCTCTCGCGGGCTGCCCAGGACGAAATTGCCGCCGACGTCAAACCCGGATCCAGGATGACGGTTTTTCTTGGGAACCGGCCTGTTGCCGGGGGGATGAAGCGTGCGGAGACGGACAGACGGGCGGGGCGCGTCGGCTGTCTGACATTCAAGGGGGGTGGGGCCCGTCCCGCGGTGAGGGGGGACGGGCCGGGGTGTCCGCTCAGCCGCGCGCGGCGCGAGCCAGCTGCACCTTGGTGGCCCGGGGGGCCTCGTCCTCGCCCTTCATCCAGCGCTTCATGGCGGGGACGGCCTTCTTGCTCCAGTTGCGGCTGGCGCGCACCTCGAGGAAGGCCTGCACCAACGCGTCCACCATCTTGGAGAGCTGCTCGGTGAGGTAGAGCCGCTCCAGCAGCCGGTCATCCTCCTCCTCGGCCATCAGCTCCGGCAGCTTCGCGGCGCGGATGTCGAGGAACTCGGCGTCCAGCGTCACCTCGTACACCTTCTCGCCGTGGGTGAGGCGCCAGCGGGCCTGGTGCACCAGCAGGCCGCGGTCCATGGAGTGCTTCACCTGCTCCGAGTAGGGCGCGAGCGCGCCCCGGGCCATCAGCTCGGTGACGTCGCCGTTGACGCCACGCAGGGTGCAGCGGCCCGTGTAGAGGACGACGAGGCCCGTGCCCTCGAAGTCCACCAGCGCATCCCCCGACTCCGAGCGCCACAGCAGCCAGGTGAGGAACTCGCGGCCCAGGTAGGCCCGGCCGCGCAGCAGCTGCTCGCGCGCCTTGTCACGTTCGATCTCCGCTTCGTCCCGCGTCTCCTCCTCGGTGGCTCCACCGTCGACGCCGGTGTCACCGCGCATGAAGGCCGCTTCGATTCTCGCCTGCTCACGCCTCCCCATGGGCCACCTCGCTGCTGGGAATCTCGTTGTGGGAAATCTCCATGCCGATCAGCTCCGGCGTGGGGACGAGCTCCTCGTCCTTGATGCCGGAGCGCGCGGCCATGGCGGCGGGCACCAGCGGCTGGAGCTTCACCTCGAAGGCCTGCTCGAGCGCCAGGAGGATCTCCTCCACCTGCTTGCGCGAGGCGGCCCAGATCTGCACCTGCTGCGTCTGCAGGTTCCAGCTCACGTCGTGCACCTTGGTGGAGGGCACGGCGCGCTGGCGCAGCATGTGGCGGAGGGAGGCGCGGTTCTCCGCCTTCTCGCCACGGGTGGGCTGGCGGCCGTTCTGCTTCTCGAAGGCGGTGGCCCACTTGTCCAGCTCGGCCTTCAGCACCGCGGCGGGCACCTTGACGGTGTCCACCCGGAAGCCGAACAGCGCGTAGTCGCCGTACAGGATGGCGCCGGTGGAGAACTCCACGGAGTCATGGTTCTCCAGCTCCACGAAGCCCGCGGCCCGCTCGTCCTCGGTCTTCTTGAGGTCGATGGGCTCGAAGGCCCCGGACTTCAAGCCCTTGGAGAGCCAGCGTTTCTTGTCGGAAGGAGCGTTTCCGGCCGGCTCGGACCGGAAGCGCGAGAAGGTCACTGCACCACTGAGGACTGGCATGAAGCCCGGCAACTTTCACAAGCCGGGCCCCGCCGTCAAGGTACTGCTGGTGCGGCCTCCATCCGGGACGCCCGCTTCTTCTTCCAGGCCTTGTATTCGGGGGACTTGACGAAGCCCGCGTACTCCTCGAGGGCCGTCAGGTCGCCAATCTCCACGCTCGTGTCGCGCTCGATGCCGTCCAGGTAGCGGGCGGTGTCCTTGAACTGCTTGTCCTGGAGCGACAGGCCGATGAGCACCCAGTGGGCCAGGGTGAGGGTGGGCTCGCCGGCGATGGCGGCCTTGAAGTGGCCCAGGGCCGCCTTGCGGTCCCCCTTGTCCAGCATCACGCTGCCGCGCAGGTACTGGAGGTAGGGGTCCTTCACCCGCTGATCCAACCGGTCGATCATCTTCATCACCGTGGCGTAGTCCTTGCGCATCATGTGGCCGTCGATGGAGATGAGGTCCAGGCTGGGATCGTTGGGGTAGGCCTGCTCGAAGTCCTGGATGGACTTCTGGTACTGGGCCTCGTCGAGCTGGGCGGCGGCGCTGAGGCGCAGCAGGAGGAAGGGCTTGTTCTTGCGCAGGGACTCGGGCAGCGCGTCGAACGTCTTCACCACCTCGGCGTACTGCTTCTCCTGCACCTGGCGCTGCATCTCCTGGAGCTTGGGGGCGTTCTTGAGGAAGTCCTGCTCCTTGCCCATCAGCTTGTCCACGAGGTTGTAGCCGGCCTCCTTGGCGGCCTGGAGGTACATGCGGCGCAGGGTCTCGCTGAAGGGCTCGCCGGTGATGTAGGGGTAGAAGTCGACGATGACGACCTGGCCCTCGGCGTTCCTGGCCAGCTCCAGGTCCAGGTAGTTGACGCCGCTCTGGCTGGTCATGACGCGGTAGAGGGCGTGAGGGGCGCCGCCCTCCATGCGCAGGCGCAGCAGGCGGAAGCTGGAGTCATCCTCGCGCGTGGCGACGAGCTGCTTGCCCAGCTGCAGGCCCGAGCGGCGCACGCCCTTGGAGAAGCCGTCGTGGAAGGCCTTGGGGGTGGAGGTGCCGCGCGTGGCGCGCTCGAGGAGCCGATCCACGTCGACGCGCGCGTCCAGGATGGAGCCGTCACCCGCGTGGATGCCTTGCTCCAGTTCCGTGGTGTAGGCCACGTACGCCGGATCCATGGCGGGGGCTGGGGTGGGCGCGGCCGTGGGCTGCGCCGCGAGGACGACGAGGAGGAGGGTGAGCATGGTGCGCGCACGCTACACGTGGGGCGCGCCCGCTGTCCAAACGCGCCCACTGCTGGTAGATGGCCCCCGCCATGAACGATTTCTTCCCGCAGATGACCTCCAACCTGGTGCTGGCGTTCCCGGGCTTCCGTCTCTACGCCCTGTGCGCCGTCATCCTCGTCATCAAGATGTTCGCCGTGGGCATCTACACCGCCATGACGCGCTCCCGGCTGAAGGTGGCGATGAACCCCGAGGACGCGGCCCGGTTCGGCGCCCAGGTCACGGCCACCGAGCACCCCGACGTGGAGCGCGTGCTGCGCGCCCACCGCAATGACCTGGAGAACATCCCGGGCTTCCTCATCCTCGGGCTCATCGCCGTGCTGGCGGGCGTGCCGGTGCTCGGCCTGCGGATCTGCTTCATCGCCTATACCGCCGCCCGGGTGGTGTACAGCGTCGCCTACGTCAAGGCCATGCAGCCGTGGCGCTCGATGAGCTTCGGCATCGGGACGCTGTGCATGTTCGCGCTGTGCGTGATGATCATCATCCGCATCCTGTCCTGAGCCCCACCGCCCTCCGACGCAGGAGCCCCCCGCCCATGCCCCAGATGCTCGACAGCCTGCCGGTCCTCTACCGCGATCTCCTGCCCGGCTTCTTCCGCGCGGAGATTCCCAACGAGGAGAAGGCCACGTGCTCCTCGTGCGCCATGTGCCCGTCCTCCGCGCAGGGGACCGTCGAGTCCGTGGACGGGGTGAGCCGGCTGTTCCGGCCGGACACCAAGTGCTGCACCTACTACCCCAAGCTGCCCAACTACCTGGTGGGCGCGCTCCTGTCCGACACGCGCGAGGAGCTGGGCGAGGGACGGCGGCGGGTGGGGGAGAAGATCGCCAGCCACGTGGGCGTGACGCCGCAGTGGGTCCGCCCGTCGGCGCGCTACAACCTGCTGTACCGCAACTCGCGGCAGTTCTTCGGCCGGGCGGCCTCCATGCGCTGCCCGTACTTCGAGGAGCAGCAGGGCGGGTGCACCATCTGGCCCTTCCGCGAGGCCGTGTGCTCCACGTTCTTCTGCAAGTACGTGGCGGGCGCGGACGGGCGGAAGCTGTGGATGACGTTCAAGACGTACCTGGCGCTCGCGGAGATCCAGCTCTCGCGCTACGCCGTGCTCCAGCTGCTGCCCGAGTACATCCTCGCCGGCAAGGACAAGCCGGACCTGGCGGAGACGCCGACGCTCGAGGACCTGGACGACAAGCCGCTGCCGGAGAAGGAGTACGCCGCGCTGTGGCGCCAGTGGGCGGGCCGCGAGCAGGAGTTCTACCGGGCCTGCTACGACACCATCCGCGCCCTGACGCCGGAGCAGGTGGAGAAGATCATGGGCCTGGATGGGGTCATCGAGCTGAAGGTGCTGGAGAAGAGCCTGCGGGACGCGGTGGCGCCCGCGCTGCCCAAGGTGCTCAAGCTCAACCCCGAGGCCACGGTGAAGTGGCTCGCGGATGGCAGTGTGGCGCTGGGGGCCTACAGCGAGTACGACGCCGTCGCGCTGCCCGGGGTGGCCTACTCGCTCCTGGTGGAGTTCACCGGCCGCGAGCCTGTCGAAGCGGTGCGCGCGCGCCTGCGCGAGGAGAAGCAGGCGGATCTGCACGAGGACATCCTGCTGGAGCTCTACCGGCACCGGATCCTGACGGAGGCCTGAGCCCTCCGGGAGGGTTCAGCCGGGGCGGGACTCGGGGGCCACCTGCCGCAGCAGCTCCAGGGGTCCCAGCTCCTGGAGCTTCTGGAGCTGCTCCTGGTTCTTGACGAGCAGCGAGCCGGCGAAGCCCATGGCGTTGACGTTGATGCCGTGGGACTCGGCCCGCGCGCGAGGCACCAGCAGCATCCAGTCCCGCGTGGTGAGCAGGTTGTACGGAGGCAGCGGGTGGCCGATTCCCAGCTCCTTCATCAGGGACTGATAGGCCGCGAGCATCCGCGCCCCGTCCCGGGCGGGAGAGGACTCCCACGGCCCGAGCCGCGTCACCGCGTGGGCGAACCCCGGGGCCCCGGGCAGCACCTTCTCCATGGGGACCCGCAGGCCCTCGGGACCGAGCGGGGGGATGAGCTGGAGGTGCTTGTGGGGCTGGCTGGCCCCGGCCACCTCGCCGGAGTTGTAGAAGCCCAGCCCGTCCAGCCCGTCCATGCAGAGCGCGAGCGCCTCGAAGTCCGCGGCCGTGAGCAGGGACTCCTGCTCCTCGAAGGCGCGCGTGACGATGAGCAGGTGGTGCTCGACGACGTTGAACTTGTTGAGCAGGCACAGGTGCGTGGGGGAGAGCCCGCCCACGATGAGGTCCGGATCCGGGTTCTCGAAGGGATCGAAGGGCACCGCGCGGGGCTTCTCGCGCCTGGCCCGCTCGTCCTTGAGGTGCGCCCGGCCGAGCACCCGCACCTGGAAGGGGATTCCCCGCTCCTCGAGGGTCTGGCACTCGGTGGCGATCGGCTGCAGGGCACCGGTGGCCAGTGCGTGCCGGGTCGTGGAGACGATCCGCGGCCACAGGTCCTCGGGCCGCAGGGATGGCTCATGGGGGAGGGAGGGCGTGCTCATCACGGTGCAGACTACCTCTGGGCGCCTCAACCGCGCAGCAGCCGCTCCACGAGCGCCACGTATTGCTGCATGGCCGCTTCCCGGCCCAGCCCCTTGCGGCCGGCCCAGGCGTCGTACTTGGCGCGCCCCTTGAGGTCCAGCATCCCCGGGCGCTTGCCCTGCACGTCGCCCTCGGTGGCCTGCTTGAAGAGCGAATACAGCTCCAACAGCGTGTCGTTGGAGGGGCGCGTCTTGAGCGTCTTCACGTGCTCCTGCGCGGAACGGAAGTCATCTTCGAGTGCCATGGTGGTGTCTCCTCTACTTCATCAGTTCTTCGAGCCAGCGCGCGAAGGGCTCGGAGGCCACCACGGGCGCCAGGCGCCTGCGCAGGGACTCGCGGCCCAGGTCCTGGAAGGTGTCGAGCAGGCCGAGGGGCTCGAGCAACTCGCGCATCGGCCGCTTGCCGTCGCGCTCCATGATGCGGGTGAGCAGGTGCTCCAACTCCGCGGTGGCGTCCCGCGTGGAGAGCCACTGGGTGAGGGCCTTGCGCACCACCGCCGCGCCGCCGGGGACGTCCGCTCGGGACAGCTCGCGTCCGAGCTTCGCCAGCGGCAGGCCCAGCACTCCGTCCAGGAGGGCCACGCGCATCTCGGCCTGCTCGGAGGCCCGGGTGGGGTCGGTGAGCGCATCCGCGAGCTGCTGGAAGAGGCCGGAGAGCGCCGAGTCGGCGAAGTCGCGGGCACGCTTCTCCACCTGGCGCTCGATCTCATCGGAGAGCGCGCCCGCGATGCCACCCAGTGTTCCGCCCGAGCTCTTGGCCTGCTCGGCGGCGAACTTCGCGAGGCCAGAGAAGCCCTTGGCGATGCGGTTCTCCGTCACGGGGGCGCTCACCTTGCGGCTGAACTCGACGAGCACGTTGAAGAGCAGCGCGCGCGCCAGTGTGCGGACGGGCGGACGGTCCAGCACGGAGAGCACCAGCGCCCGGTCCGGCGAGTAGTGGCGGGAGGCCAGCTCCGCCAGCATCTTGGGGAGCTCGGGGGGCACGGCCTCGCGCACGGTGCGCGGGTCCTGGGTGAGCTGGCGCTGGAGGTGGTCGAGCGCCGAGGCGAGCTCGCGGTCGGCGGTGTTGGAGGCGAGCCAGCCCTCGAGGGCGGCCCTCAGCGCGCGCGCCATGAGGGCGGGCGGCACGAGGGTCTCGAGGGGTTGGGAGAGCTCGTGCTCCACGACGAGCGCGGCGAGGCGATCCAACGGACCGTCGGTAGAGGCGTCCTGGAGTCGGGCGAGGAGGTCCTGGGCATTCATGGCGGTGGGCAGTATGGCGCGGCTCGGGGCGTTCGCCTCCCCGAAAGCACCTGGGATGTCGACAGGTGGGCCCCCCGCCTCGCTACGGGAAGATCACGCCGTCGAAGAGCTCACCCCCACCGCTCGCGTCCTCGCTCCACAGCTTCAGGGTGAAGGTGCCGCGCGCCTCCTCCACCGTCATTTCCAGTTCCACCCCGACGGTGCGCCGAGCCCCCGGGGTCATGGGCTCCTGCTGCCACACGCCGAGCACCTTCCACTCCACGCCCTGTGGGCCCAGCAGCACCGCCCCCCCGGGCATCCAGGGGGTGCTCCCGTTGTTTTTCAACTCCAGTTCCAGCGCCAGCCGCACCACCTCCCGCCCTTCCTCCAGGCGTGCGGTGGCTGAGCGGTAGCCGCGTGCCTTGATGCTGGTGAGCGTGTTGCCCGGGCGCGAGGTGACGCTGCGGGTGATGTTTTTATCGACGATGCCCCCCTCACCCAGCAGTCTCTGAGCAATCAGGCCCAGCATCCCCAGCTGCCCGCTGCACCGCGCCTCCAGGCGCGCCTTGTCCTCCTGGCACTGTCGCGCTTCCGCCCGTGCCTGCTGCTCACCCTCGCCGCAGGAGGCGGGCGGGCGTGGCTGGCGTATCACCTCCACCTGCCGCGCGGCCTCGGAGGGGTGCACCACCAGCAGGAAACGGGCGCTGGCCGGAGTCATGCCGTCCTGGAAGAAGACCGCCATGGGCACGCGCTCTGCCTGCGTGAGCGCCCGCGTGGGCACGAGCGCCAGCCCCGTCTCCCCCTCCACCACCCGGAAACGCTCCCGCCCGGCCAATTCCACGCGTCCCACTTTCGTGTCGAAGAAGAAGCCGGTGGAGAGCCCCGGGTGGATGCACACCGCGTACGCCTCACCGTGCGTGTCTTCCGTCAGCTCCAGGTGGCTCGTCCCCGTCACACAGCCAGGTGGCGCGGACAGTGCCGAGGCGTCCAGGGGGGCAGCGAGCAACACGAGTCGCAACAGGGCAGCGGAGGACAGCATGGGCATGGGCGGGGGTCTCCCGAGAACGTGGACAGGACCGCGGGAGTGGGGCTCTACCATACCTCCTGCCCGGTCATGTCCGGCCCACTGCCGTCCCACCTCGCGGACGCCCCTACTTGAAGCGGTCCACCACCCGCACCTGCGCAACGGGGTCCACCATCATCTTGCCCGGCGGGCTGCCGGGCTCGATCTCGAGGCCCACCTTGTCGTCCGTGTCCAGCAGCTCCAGACACACCGGGTAGGTCACCCCGAGGGGCGTGCGCGCCTCGGTGAAGCGGCCGTACACCCGCCCCTCCTTGACGTAGAGCCGCCCGGAGAGCCGGGTGTTGTCCGGCAGCGCGAAGCGTCCTCCATAGCCATGGCGATCGGCTCCCGCGTTCCAGATGGCCGCCAGGTAGACAGGAGTGTCTTCGTCCACGCGCACGTACCTGCCGCGCACGTCGCTCCACTGCACGCTCGTTATCTCTCCCAGGCGGAAGCCGAGTGTGGCCGTCATGGTCTCCACGGCCCCGGCGGGGCAGGCCTGGGGAGGCGGAGCGGGGCGCTCGGAGGGCACCTGCTGCGCGGCCCCCACGCAGGCCTGCAAGGCGGCGCCGGTGAGGCCGAGACACGCGTTGCGCATGGCGGTGCCCCGGCGCTTCGGGGCGGCTTCGAGCTGGGGGCCTGGGGTTGTCTGCGGCGGCTGCTTCACGGGAGCACTGTCCTTTCGGGGCGCCAACGGCGGGGCGGCGGCCGGGGGCGGAGGCGCCTCGGGCAGAGGCGCGGCCACGGCCCGCACAGGTTCCGGCGCTGGCCTCGCCGGCGCCACTTCCTGGCTGGAGCCGAGCCACCAGGCCCCCACCACCACGGCCAACCCCACGCCCACCGCCGCCAACAGCCGGCCCCAGCGCACCCAGGGCCTCACCGGGCGCCGCCGCTCCGGGTGCAGCACCTGCTTCCAGTCCACGTCCGTGCGGGCCCTCAACTCCTCCAGCGCCGCGTGCAGTGCCACCGCGCCCGGGTAGCGCGCCTCGGGCGTCTTGGCCAGCAGCCGCAGGCACACCTCTTCCACCGCCCGCGGCACGTTCGGGTTGACGAGGTGCGGAGGCAGGGGCGGCTGGTGCAGCACCGCCTCCACGTCCTCGCCCCCGTGCTCGGCGGGCCGGAAGGGGAAGCGGCCCGTGAGCAGCCGGTAGAGCACCACGCCCACCGCGTACAGGTCGTCTCCCGGCCC